>NZ_LXWA01000097.1:0-82998 GCF_001652315.1 Psychrobacter sp. SHUES1
TGATGGAACTGGCACATCTGGCAAGGGGTGTAGGTAAATAACGTACGCAGTCCTCGTCTACCATCACAGGTAATGCTTTGTACATCAACGCCTAACGATGCTAGATGATCAATTCCTTGCTTGTAGGCACTGTTGGTTTCATGACTGACTATCGCGTAGTAAAGAACGGCTTTAGTGGTATTGTCCATAAAAACCATTAAACCGAACTTACGACCGAAGTAAGTGGTATCCATGATGATGTTAGCAGTATTCGGTCGTTTAACTTGATATTGGGTACTGACTTTGTCTAAGCGTCTTTGAATGGTTTTAAGACTACAGCTATACTTGTCAGCCAGTTGTTTGTAGGTCTGTTTCCCTTGGGTGTATTCAGTCCAAAGGGTCTGGTTATTGAGTCTTTTGCCACCTAAAAACTGCCGTCTGCAAGCTAGACATTGATACTGTTGTTTGCCTAGCTTGCGTCCATTCTTCTTGGTGTGTTTATCATGACAAAAAGGGCAGTTTTTTGATTCATGGCTTTGATTCCTTGCAAATATAGACAGTATATAGCGTTAGACACTACGCCAGCATGAATAATGTCCATTACACCAATATTGTTAAGTAAATTAAAAAATTTTAGATTTGATAATAAAAAAACCCGCTATAAAAATAGCGGGTTTTTTTTGCTTAATTACTTATCTAGTAATTAATCATTAAATCTTACTAGTTAACTCAGGCAATGCTTCAAATAAATCGGCTTCTAAGAAGTAATCAGCAACGCTAGCGATTGGAGACTCTGGATCATTATTGATAGCAACGATCACTTTAGAATCTTTCATACCCGCTAAATGCTGAATCGCGCCTGAGATACCAGCTGCAATATAGAGGTCTGGTGCAACGATTTTACCTGTTTGACCAACTTGCATATCGTTTGGTACATAGCCTGCATCAACAGCAGCACGTGATGCGCCAACCGCAGCGCCAAGCTTATCAGCTAGCGGCTCGATATATTTAGTGAAGTTTTCACCGTTTGCTAGCGCACGACCACCTGAAACCACGATGCTTGCTGAAGTCAATTCAGGGCGGTCGGATTTTGCCATCTCTTCATTGACGAAGCTTGATTTACCCAAATCTTGAACATTATCCAGTGTCTCAACAGATGCTGAACCGCCTTCGCTTGCCACAGGATCAAAAGCCGTTGTACGGACTGTTAAAACCACTTTATCTTCTGAAGTCTTAACTGTTGCCGTGGCGTTACCTGCATAGATAGGACGCTCAAAGGTATTTGCATCTACGACCGCAGAGATTTCTGACAACATGCTCACGTCAAGTAAAGCGGCGACACGTGGCATAAAGTTTTTGCCAGTGGTAGTAGCAGCAGCAATGATATGGCTATAATCACTAGCGATGTCAGCAACCAATAGGGCGATGTTGCCTGCCAATTGATGCTCATAAGCGGCGTTATCGGCTAATAGTACTTTAGTCACGCCTTCAGCTTTAGCGGCTGCGTCAGCTGCTGCTTGCGCGCCGCTACCAGCGACCAATACATGGACGTCATCGCCTATTTGCTTAGCAGCAGCGATCGTGTTCAAAGTTGCCTTTTTTAGACTGGCATTGTCATGTTCTGCATATACCAAAATTGCCATTATTTTTATCCTTTATTTATTCGTATCATCTATTCATGCGGTTGTTTGTGTACAAAATGATTTACCAATCCAGCTTAAATATGAAACCTTTTAGATAACATCATTTTGCACAAGATATGCCGTAGAAAAATATTAAAAGACTCACGCCTTAGATAACTTTTGCTTCATTTTTTAGCTTATCGACCAACTCGTCAACTGAACCTACCTTGATACCAGCTTTACGCTCAGAAGGTGGCACGACTTTGATAATTTCTTGCTTAGAAGTCATATCGACACCGAAATCAGCAGGTGTTTTTTCATCAAGTGGCTTTTTCTTCGCTTTCATGATGTTAGGCAATTTAGCATAACGTGGCTCATTTAAGCGTAAGTCAGTGGTGATAACCGCTGGGAGCTCAAGTGCTAGGGTTTGCAGACCACCGTCGATTTCACGCGTGACGTTGACTTTGCTGCCTTCAACTTTTACTTCTGACGCAAAAGTACCCTGACCGATACCCATCAATGCTGCTAGCATCTGACCGGTTTGGTTGTTGTCGTCATCAATGGCTTGTTTGCCTAATAAGATAATATCCGTAGACTCAGTTTCAGCGATATTTTTAAGGATTTTAGCAACTTGTAATGGATAAGGTTTTTCGTCAGATACGACCAAAATCCCACGATCAGCACCCAAGGCTAAAGCTGCACGAATTTGCTCTTGTGATTCTTTTGGACCGATTGAGGCGACGATGACTTCATCAATCACGCCCGCTTCTTTTAGACGAACGGCTTCTTCAACAGCAATTTCATCAAAAGGGTTGATTGACATTTTAGTGTTAGATAAATCTACGCCCGAATTATCAGCTTTTACACGAACTTTTACGTTGTAATCAATGACACGCTTGACCGCTACTAATGCTTTCATACGTTCCTCGTTTATTAATGTTATGAATTAAGAGTTACCAATTAAGAACCAAAGGTTCATTTTCTTCAAACTATGGTGCAAATTGTCGTTCAAAATACTACTAAAGGTTTTTACCACATTAACATAGATTTAAACACCCCACTCTCAACTTAAACAAGACCTTGGTTTTATTAGCTTCAAATTAGCGTAACAGAAATATCTAATTTGCAATGCCATTAAAAATCAGCTACTTAGGAAAATAAGTTGAGAGTGGCGTATTTAAACATAAATATGTATAAGCCGCTCACCCAAGATATCGCGGCATCATATTTATTATTCGCTAGTCGTGATTTATTATTGGTATTTACTTTTATAAGTATTTACCAATAATAAAAATATACCAGCAAACGCTTAAATCCTGCTAAAGCTAAGCCAACCGTTATTATCAGACCCGTCTATCTTGCGTGAGCACAGGGCTAAGGTCAAGACAACGCCGTGAATAATGCGTCATAAATTTGTCACCATTGTTGCAAAAACTGTCTATGAGTGCCTAAATAGAGAATTAATTTGCTCGAATACGCTAACTCGACCGTCCTTTATAACAGAGACAGCCTTGTAATTAATGCCTACTTTACTATGATTTCATCTTCCGAGTTTTTATTGTCTAGGCGGTTTATCAGATTTATTGTTAGCATTAATTAGCAAATGGCTGTCACGAATGTCGTCAAACAGTGACCAGTCGGGTGCAGTATTATCCTGCTTAATGACACTCATATCGCCGGTCGTTTCCATAATAACAGCGAATACTTCGCTCTTTGCTTTCAATCCATTCTTACGCAATACTTCTTGCACGTCACTTTTGGTCAGATTGGCTTCTTTTAAATTATCGCAAAAATACTCTCCGTGCGCCATTAAGATAATTGCTTGATTATCAATCAGTGATTTTAGAGGCTTAGACTTACGCCTGATGACAGAGATGGTACCTTGAATAAGAAACAATATCGCAACGGCGACTAAGCCTTGCGCCAAAGATGGGCTGTCAGATAAGATGGTTGACGCCAGTATGCTACCGATAGCAACAGTCATGGCAAAATCGTAGCTTGAAAGCTTGGAAAAACTGCGTAGCCCCATCAGTCGCGTAAACGCAATGAGTCCCAAATATAATCCAAGCGCTGATAGTGAAATACCGAGCACTTGCGGCCATTCAATCGCAAACCATTTTTCCCACTGCATACACTCGCCTTTTTTATTTGGTATTAATGCCTAAAAACTTTTTTAAACTAATCCTCTATTAAGATAACAGCGTTATTGTCAAAAATAAATAATCACGCTTTGTCCAAACTTACAGAATTTAAGTCATTTTCTTAAAAAAATATCATAAAAAAAGCAACCTGATGAATGGTTGCTTTTTTTTAACGTCTAAACAGTATTTTTATTGTTTTAACAAACAAAGGAATCAATACTTATCGATTATCTTTATGGTATCAAGCTGGCTGATAAATCAGTTTACTCAATAATCACTAAGATTAGATAGCTTCGATTTGCTCAGCTTGTGGGCCTTTTTTGCCATCACCTAAGATGAAAGACACTTTTTGGCCTTCGGCTAGAGTTTTGAAACCGTTACCTTGGATAGCGCTGTAGTGAGCGAATACGTCTTGTCCGCCATTGTCTTGAGCGATAAAACCAAAACCTTTAGCTTCATTAAACCACTTTACAGTGCCTTCAACTTTCTCTGACATAAATTTTCCTAACTCTTTAACTGTTGGCGAGACGTGTGTCATCACCGATTAATTGATATATACTCAAGTATTTTTTGCTAAGCGCATCGGCTTAAACCCTTGATTTATCTAGAAGATAACCTAAAGCTCTTGCCTAAAATCCTACGAGTACAAACTGATTATAGCAGCTTTTCTAAACTGCAACAGGTTAAATTATTTTTTTTTGTAAAAAACCGCGGCTTTCTGTCAGCTTTATCATCAAATAAAGATGTATTATTTAAATAGTTGATTTTAATAAGTATTTTATAGCATCCAAGCTAAAACAATTGATTTGCCATGCATTTAATAGCACAACAACCAAAAACATCATTCCAGCGCTAAAACATTATTATGCAGGTAGCGGTAACCAGGGCGATAATAAAACCAGTAGACACAAGGCAAAAAATATCAAAGAAAAGGATTGGCTATAGGCGATATATTTAGCTGGCACCACCAAATCCTTCGGTGAGTCTGGTATGCCTTTGCGCTTGAGCAGACGCGTACCATATATCCAGCCGTAGATGGTATAGATGCTATAAGCGACTGGCACGGCAATGGCCAACGGCGCCAAATCAATGACGTACAACGCCAGAGTAGAGACAAAGAACCAAGCGGTATCAAGTAAAGAGCTGATGCGAAAGAACTTAGATTGCGGCAGCTTACCTTGGTTGCGCTTGAGCATCTCGCCTTCTATCCAAATCAATACTGCTACCACAGCGCTCAGAGTAATGTAGATAAATTGCGGCGTCAGCCAGTTAGGACTTGGTATTTGCACAACAGACAACCTGTAATCAAGAAAGAATAAGAATAAAAAATCAAGCGCTCAGATCATTCTTTAGCGTTTGGTTTTAGTATTTTTTTAAATAAAATAAGCAAGTCTGCTTATATGAGGCAGTAATAAAGAGTTTTCAACCACTAACAAGTGATTACGGTGGCAACTTTCTCTAGATTATTGAATTGCTAGCCATTAAAAAACCCATGCTATCGAGTGATAACATGGGTTTTGATTTTTAGATAACTAAAATGATAGAGATTTGATTATTGCTTAATTGCTTAACCATTCACTAATAAATTAGTTTTTGTCTTTATCGATGATTTTATTGCCACCAATCCAAGGCATCATGCCGCGCAATTTCGCACCAGTCACTTCGATTTGGTGCTCAGCGTTGTTACGACGACGGGCAGTCATTGAAGGATAGTTGGTTGCGCCTTCACTGATGAACATTTTTGCGTATTCACCAGATTGGATGCGTTTTAGCGCATTACGCATCGCTTCACGTGACTGTTCGTTGATCACTTCTGGACCAGTCACGTATTCGCCGTACTCAGCGTTGTTACTGATTGAATAGTTCATATCAGCGATACCGCCTTCATACATGAGGTCAACGATAAGCTTTAGCTCATGTAAGCACTCAAAGTAAGCCATTTCAGGAGCATAGCCGGCTTCAGTTAGGGTTTCAAAGCCCATTTTTACCAGCTCAACCGCGCCGCCACAAAGTACCGCTTGCTCACCAAATAGGTCGGTTTCGGTTTCATCTTTAAAGGTCGTTTCGATGATGCCTGAACGACCACCACCAACACCAGCAGCATAAGACAAGGCTAACTGCTTAGCTTGACCAGACGCATCTTGATAGATAGCGATTAAATCTGGGATACCGCCACCTTTGGTAAATTCTGAACGTACGGTATGACCTGGTGCCTTAGGCGCCACCATAATAACGTCAAGGTCGCTACGTGGCTCTACTTGGTTGTAATGGATCGCAAAACCATGAGCGAAAGCAAGGGTGGCACCTTCTTTGATGTTTGGTTCAATCACATCGCTATAAAGCTGTTTTTGGAACTCATCAGGGGTCAAAATCATCACGACGTCAGCCGCTTTTACCGCTTCTTCTACTTCAGCAACTTTTAAACCCGCGTTTTCCGCTTTTTTCCATGAGCTAGAATTGGCACGTAGACCAACGGTGACATCGACGTCTGAGTCTTGTAAATTCAACGCGTGTGCATGGCCTTGTGAACCGTAACCAATAATGGCAACTTTTTTGCCTTGGATGATTGATAGGTCACAGTCTTTGTCATAATAAACGTTCATAAATAGAGTCCTTTTCCTAAAACATGGCTGGCCATGGATAATAAGCGCTTCTGCTCTAACCGAAACTCTAAAGTATTGGCTAAAATGAGCGCGCTGTTGATAATAAATTAAGATTTTTAATAACGATTATAAAATTACAAGCTTAGGGTTTTTTCGCCACGTGCAATACCAATCACACCCGAACGCACCACTTCCATAATGCGCTCGCGACCAATCACATCGATAAAGCCGTCAAGCTTGGCTTTATCACCAACGATTTGAATGGTGTATAGGTTAGAATTGACATCAACGATTTGAGCGCGGAAAATATCAGCACTGCGTTTAATCTCTTCACGTACACCGCCCGACGCTCGTACTTTAATAAGCATGAGCTCACGCTCGACGTGCACATTGTCTGTTAGATTGAGCACTTTAACCACTTCAATCAATTTATGCAATTGCTTGGTGATTTGCTCGATTCTTTCAGGCGAGGTAATGGTAGTGACCGTCAGACGTGAGATACTTGGATCATCAGTAGGGGCGACGTTTAGCGTCTCGATGTTATAGCCGCGTTGGGAGAACAAGCCGACTAACCGCGACAACGAACCCGCTTCGTTTTCCATCAATACCGAAATCAGATGTTGTTGTTGCATTAGGTACGCTCCCCTTTTGTTAACCACATATCACGCATCGCTTGCCCAGCGACTTGCATCGGATAAACATGCTCATTACGATCGACATAAACGTCGATAAATACCAATTTATCAGTCATAGCCATAGCTTCAGCCAATTGTGCTTCCATAGTCGCAGGATCGGTAATCTTAATACCGACATGACCATAGCTTTCAGCCAATTTGACAAAGTCTGGTAGTGAGTTCATATAAGACTGCGCATGACGGCCTTCATACAGCATGTCTTGCCATTGTTTAACCATACCCAACTGTGCATTGTTTAGGTTCAAAATCTTGACTGGCAAGTTATATTGTAGGCAAGTCGATAGCTCTTGAATATTCATCTGAATAGAGCCTTCACCGGTAATACACACCACGTCACGCTCAGGATTGGCAAGTTTTGCCGCCATCGCATAAGGCAAGCCTACACCCATGGTGCCCAAACCGCCGGAGTTCAACCATTGACCAGGCTCATTATAAGTATAATAAAGCGCGGCAAACATCTGATGCTGACCGACGTCACTGGTGATAATGGCGTTACTATTGGTTACTTTATCCAAAGCCTGCACCACCGCTTGTGGCTTAATACCATTATCGGTATTAGTGTCATAACGTAGGCCATGACGCGTACGCCATTCATTAATTTGTGACCACCAATCTAACAAGGCATGCTGCTCAAGCTCTTTATCATCACCGATGATTTCTAACATATCGGTCAAGACTGCTTTAACATCGCCAACGATTGGAATATGGGCATTAATGGTTTTTGAAATGGATGCCGGATCAATATCGATATGAATAATCGTCGCATTCGGACAGAATTTTTTGACATTATTGGTCACGCGGTCATCAAAACGTGCACCGATTGCCAAGATGACATCAGCGTGATGCATACTCATATTGGCTTCATAGGTGCCATGCATCCCAAGCATGCCTAAGAACTGACTA
Source organism: Psychrobacter sp. SHUES1 (assembly GCF_001652315.1). NCBI lineage: Bacteria > Pseudomonadati > Pseudomonadota > Gammaproteobacteria > Moraxellales > Moraxellaceae > Psychrobacter > Psychrobacter sp. SHUES1. The sequence continues at coordinate 7,944 of NZ_LXWA01000097.1, forward strand.
TCAGAACCTGGGAAAGTACCCAAACCCATTAAGGTATTGGTAACTGGTAAGTTTAAGCGATGAGCAAGCTCAGTCAACTCTTTACTGGCTTTACTCCAAATGACCCCGCCGCCTGCATAAATAACAGGACGCTGTGCTGACAATAAAGTTTCAACGGCCTTTTTAATTTGACCGCTATGACCTTTTAGTGAGGGCTGATACGAGCGGATAAACACGTCTTTTGGATAAGCGTAGGCAAATTTTTCACTTGGCGCTGTCATATCTTTTGGTACGTCAATGACTACTGGGCCTGGACGTCCAGACTGAGCGATATGAAAGGCTTTTTTGACAATCATAGGGATTTCGCTAGCATGGCGCACTTGGAAGCTATGCTTGACGATAGGACGTGATACACCGACCATATCGGTTTCTTGGAAGGCATCTTCACCGATTAGGCTACTAGGTACCTGACCTGAAATAACCACCATCGGCACAGAATCCATAAACGCGGTGGCGATTGCCGTCACGGTATTGGTCGCACCTGGACCTGAGGTCGCGAGCACCACACCTGTCTGACCGGTCACGCGTGAATAAGCATCTGCCATGTGGCCGGCTGCTTGTTCATGACGCACTAAAATATGCTCAATATTTTCTTGTTGAAACAAGGCATCATAGATATGTAGAACGGCGCCGCCTGGATAGCCAAAAATATATTTGACCCCTTCGTCGGTCAGTGCCTGCACCAACATCTCAGCGCCAGACAACATCACAGGCTGCTCGCTACCTTCTGCAAGGCGTTGTTGCTTTTCTTCAAAATTTTTGGCGGCATTACCCGTTTGGGTATGTCCAGTCATATTCGGACTTTGCGTGGTTTGCGTCACTGTCATCACCTTTTTTTGTGGTAAGAATGGTCGCTCATTTATAAAAGAAAACACCGTTTTTACAAGGTTATTGGTCTTATAAAGAAGATTCGGGATTCTTATCCATATCAAGAATGTGTGCCCACTATATCCAAGTAATACTGTTATATAGAACAGCATCGCACTCAAACACAGCAATATATGTAGGGTCAGCTTTGTGGCAGGATTTTATCGACAGACAGTGACAAGATGCGAATGCATCTATAAAAGAGGCTTATTATTTTGAGAATACCAAGTTACGACAGTAATAAATAAAGGGAGGCAGGATATGAAACGACTCTCAATAATATTGGCACGCTATAGGATCGCTAAATCTTATAACTTATTTTATGAGTTGTTGTTAAAACTATACATTGCGCCCTATTGTTTATTACAGCCAAATCTTACGAACCACAGTAATAATAAGTTTATCTTAGTCATTGTAGACAGATAAGTCCGCAGACAATAAATATAGAATCTGATAATCATTGCGATAATGACCATCTACTTTATATTTTTGTCACAAAGAAAATAAAACTGAGCAAGCTACTGATAAGCAACCCGTAGTCCTTATTTTCAAGTGCCACGGCAATTTTATAAAAGCCGCTCACTGACCAATCAACTGCTATTATATTCGATGGTTTAAGCACCTTTGTCAAGAAAAACTTCTAAACCCTATCCCTAACTATTAGTTATTAAACATTATGCATTTATAAGTATTATTTGCTAAAATCAAACGCTAGTGTATTTACTTTGTTATCAAGACGATTAAATATTATCCTTAACTGGTATATACAGCCGTTCTTTACCCCTTAAGAGGTTTGTCATTATGGCAATCGTTACTATGACATCTGCGTCTACCATAAACACCACTATCAAACTGCTGATGAGTATCAGCGCGGCGTGTATGCTCATGCTGTCAATGCATGCCAGCCATGCCATTCAGGTTTATAAGTCTATCGGCGCACACGGTGAGGTGAAGTACAGCCAATACGCGCCGCAAAATGGTAGAAATATTGAAGTGATTGAGTTTCGTAGTGACGGTAGACAAAATAATGCCGGACAATTGGCAGGGAAAACTGAAGCCAATCAAGCCGCCCCGCAAAGTGCTGAAGAACAGCGCGTGGCTCAGCTAGAGGCGCGCATTAAAGAACAAGAAGCACAGGCTAATGCTCAGCGTTGCCAGTCATTACGCAATAATTTGACCAACCTAAATGTTGGTGGGCGTATCTACGAGATGGATGCCAATGGTAAACGTCAATATTTAGATGGCCGTGAAATTGAGCTAAAACGCGAGCGTGTACAGCAAGCCATCAATCAATATTGTAATGGTACCTAAGTCCTGTAATCTATCTTTAAACAATACTAACACTGCTATATTCAATGTTGGTAGGTGCGGTTGATAACTATTTATTAGACAGTTATCGACTGCACAATATGGCGGATAGCAGCGGGCATATCCTGCGCTTGTAAGCCTCGTTGGCCGATCAATAATGAGCGAGTATTATGAGCATGGCTAAGACTTTCTAAATTTTCTGTCTGTCCCGCTAAGCAGTCGCCTGCCAGACCATGAAGCAGAACCGCTTGGTGCAAACTACGCGCTTCTTCGGTTAAATCCTTTTGCGCTAGCAGACCTGCAATGACGCCAGATAACACATCACCCATGCCAGCGCTTGCCATTCCGGCATTACCGACACCACAAGCGTAAATTTGTCTTTCCTCAGCCTTTTGTTCTAGCACTAACGACCCTGCACCTTTTAACACCCAATCTCCGCCATAGATGTTGGCGCACTTTTTTATCGTAGCTAGCCTATCCTCTTCTACTTCACTGACCTCTTTATTCAACAATCTTGCCGCTTCACCACTATGCGGTGTTAGGCAAACTTGATGTTCGCTACTATACGCTTTTAGCTGTGTAACCAGTTTATGCTCGCCAGCCTGTAATGTTGCCAAATGATATAGGCCATCGGCATCAATCACTATTGGCTTGCTGTTTTCTACCGCCGTTTGGATATAATTTATAAATAACGCTTTTGCCTTATCATCACGGCCAAGTCCCATGCCAATAGCAATAACACTGGCTTCTTTGATAAGATTTTTTACGCCATCGGTATCATGTAAATTGATGGTCATCGCATCGGGCAGTGAGGTTAATAGCGCTCCATGAAATGCTTCATGACAGGCGACGGTAATTTTCCCCGCACCAGTCGCCATCGTACTTGAAGCCGAGAGGATAGCGGCACCGCCCATGCCCTGCGAGCCATCAACGCGATTACCGCCAATCACTAATACGTGGCCGTAACTGCCTTTATAACTGTTTTGACGGCGTGAATTTAATGGATAAGCCGCTGTCAGTAGCTTGGCAATTGGTTTAAATTCTTTACTATTCGTTTGATAAGGGATGAGCGGAATGTCAATCACTTGTCCGCTATAATCCATACCATCGTTGGTATGTAAACCAAATTTGCGCGCAATCAAACATAATGTCGCATCAGCGTTTACAGCTACTTGGTCGAATACTTGCCCAGTAGAAGCAACCAAGCCACTGGGCACATCAACTGCAACGACCAAAGTGCCGTTGTACTGCGCGGCATTGTTAAGACTATTAATCGCCTGTTTATAAATACCATCAGGCGCGCGATCTAAACCTATACCAAATAACGCATCGACGTAGACGTCTGCTTGTAGCTGCTCATTTACGTTTTGCTTGTCATCAGAACTCATGTCTTCAAAGCGTAAATAGTCACAGTTAGCAGACAGCGCTATTTTCAGGGCTTTGTTGGCATCAGATAAAGAACTTTGTTGGTTAGATTGCTGGGTTGTCTCAGCCATCAAAAAATCCTGTTTGTCAAAACCGACGGCTGTTATCTCTACTTGCCAGCCCAATTGCTGTAAATAATAAGCAATCAACCAACCATCACCGCCGTTATTACCCTTCCCGACCCAGACATTCGCTCGAGGCGAACAATTATTGCGATTATGAGTGTTAGTAAATGCAAAGGAATGAAAATTAAGCATTTTTTGCTCATAAAGCGCCATAATATAATGCGCCATTTGCCATGCGGCCTGCTGCATCAATCCAAAACTGTCGTGACCTTCAGCAAACCACACCTGCTCCATGGCATAAATTTGATTGCTGCTATACAGCGCTACAGGCATGGTCGTTTTTGTGAATACATTGGTTGATACTGACATGGCTTATCCTCGCTTATTTTTATTTACTGGTCTTATTATTTTAATCATAAGGTAATGTATGAGTAGTATCAGCTCTATTAGATTTTACGAGAGCTTACAGTTTGGTAAAAATACAGATTTATTCATTTTACTACTTGCGCTCGTAACTCACTGGCTTATCATACTGCTATTCACATTATCATTTATAGCGCATTATGAATAGCAAAGCCCAACCTACGCACCTTCAATCAACACAGTCAGGCGCACAGACCTCAGATGCTCACAATTTAGCAGCGCAGACATCTGCGCCTAATCATGCAGGGCAAGCAAGAATTGCCGTTCATAATGCGTCAGAATTTGCTACACCGGCAGACGTCAAACAATGGATTAAAACCCAAGCGCAAGCCCTAGGATTTGCTGACTGTGGTTTTTTATCAGTGCATCATCCTTTATTTGTTCAGCAAACAGAGCACTTAAAGCAATGGCTAGCGAAAGGGTATGAAGGGCAATTGCAGTTTATGCATCATAACCATCATTTACGGGCGCAACCTGCGCTATTGGTAGAAGGCGCAAAAACCATTATTAGCGTGCGTATGGATTATTTAACCCAAACGCCCACGCCACGCGTAGTCACTGATAACGCTTATCCCAATCAAGGTATCATCGCCCGTTATGCCAGAGGACGTGACTATCATAAAACCATGCGTAGTCGCCTAAAACAACTGGCATTAAAAATAGAAACCATGCTCCCTGAATGGCAGCATCTTAATATCGGCTCAGAGCAGGACTTTATTTTTCGCCCCTTTAGCGATTCTGCGCCTATCTTTGAGCGTCCTATTGCCGATGCGGCGGGGCTTGGCTGGACGGGCAAACATACCCTGCTCATAAACAAGCAAGCTGGTTCGTTTTTTGTATTAGGCGAGCTATTTATGAGCCTTGAGCTGCCGGATGACGAACCGGTCAAGGAGCATTGCGGCAGTTGCAGCGCCTGTATTGACGTCTGCCCTACTCAGGCTATTATCGCGCCCTATGAGCTTAACGCTTCTGCTTGTATCTCTTACCTTACCATTGAACACGACGGCATTATTGATAGCAAATATCGCCGTGCCATCGGTAATCGTATCTTTGGTTGTGACGACTGTCAGCTTATTTGTCCGTGGAATCGCTACGCCAATATCACGTCAGTAGAAGATTTTGCTCCAAGGCACAACCTTGATAACAGCAGTTTGCTTGAGCTATGGCAATGGCAAGAAGCGGAGTTTATGAAAAAAACCGAAGGCAGTCCGCTTAGACGCACCGGTTACGTGAATTTTTTACGCAATATCGCCATTGGCCTTGGCAATGCCGATGGTAGTACGGAAATAATTACTCAGCTGCAAGCAAAATTAGGCGTTCATAATGCCATGCTGGACGAACATATCCATTGGGCAATTAAAGAACAGCAGGTAAAATTAGAAAATTTAAAACCGTAAATGCTATGGAAAATAAAGACCAAAAAAAAATGCCTCTAATGTTAGGAAGAGGCATTTTTGTTAGCGGTTAACTTTAAATATTTATGTTTAAAAGTCTATATTTTAATATTCAAAATCATCTCATGGCTTAGGAATACGTAGTACTTGACCTGGATAAATCTTATCTGGATCAGAAAGCATTGGCTTATTGGCTTCAAATATCTTCATATAATCACCCGTTGAACCATACACTTCTTTGGCAATTTTAGATAAGCTATCGCCAGATTTTACTGTGTACATAGTAGATTCAGGCGCATCTTCTTCGATATCGATATTATCAATAACTTTAGCGACGTTTTGCACGTTACCGATAGCGATAATGGCTTTTTCGCGATCCGCTTGGGTTTTGGCCTTACCACTGATTTCTGCGGTATCTGTAGAACCATTATATTTTACTTTTAGATTACTGATATTCAGATTTTGCTGCTGAATACGGCGTAGTAAAATATTGGCAACTGACTGAGCAGAAGGCTCCGTGCTTTGAACTGGGGTATTAGCATCCGCTTTAGTTTCTACTTTAGCGTCATGCTTGGCATCGTCACGGTTAAAAATCTTTTCACCGATGTCTTTTGCAAAACTGAACATACCCATAAAATTGCTCCTTAAAATATTGTTATCTATTATTTATCATTATTGTTTTAATAGGCAATGTATTTAACGTTTGTCACTCTCGCATCACCTATATCTGGATAAAATTTTTATCTCTAAACAGTGATTAAGGTTTCATCAATATAAAAAATATCACCTTATTACTGCTTACCATTCTTAGTATAGACAAAGGCAAATACCGTCTCTAGTAATAGTATGTTGAGTAATGTTGATTTGGCGTAGCTTATGTAACTTTATCATTAATAGCTACCATTCAAATATGGCAGTGAATTGAGTAAATATAAGCGGTAAAACAGAGAGTTAATCACTACCTCTAAAAAATAGCGTTAAAAAAACCGCTTATCAATAAAGATAAACGGTCATAGCACACTTACTAAGCGAATGATTAATTACAATTGCGCTTGTACGTAATCAATGGCTTTTTGAACAGTCGTTAATTCTGCTGAATCTTCATCAGGAATAGTGATGCCGAAATCGCTTTCGAATGACATAACCAATTCAACTAGGTCTAATGAATCAGCGCCTAAGTCTTCCATGAATGAAGCATCATTGTTGATGTCTTCAACGTTCATACCTAATTGTTCCGCTACCGCAGATTTAACTCTTAGCTCGGTATCATTACTCATGTAGATTTCTCCTTTTTGATCTATTATTTCGACAAATTGCCATAGTCTTATGATAAAGCGCTATGGCAGTATATATAAAATGGGCTGGTCAAATTATCACGGCTGTCTGGTAGACAGATAACCAATTATACGTTTTGACTAATGTCTGCTAAAACCTAGCTATCATACAGGGCTTTGACAAAAAAGCATCCGCTATTATAGCACCCTTTATTATAGTTTACACTCGTTCACAGAGTTTTTTATTATAACTATGTAACGCCAAATTAGAATGATAGTTCTAACGCTACATGTACATACCGCCATTAACCGGAATAACCGCACCTGTAATATAGCTGGCTTCATCACCTGCTAAGAAAAACACGGCGGCAGCGATATCTTCTGGCTGACCAAGACGGCTGATTGGAACCGCATCAAGCATTGAGTTAAGTAGGCGCTCGTCAAGCTCATCGGTCATATCGGTTTCAATAAGACCCGGTGCCACACAGTTAATCGTCACTTGGCGTGAGCCGATTTCGCGCGCTAGCGTTCGGCTAAAGCCTTCGACGCCGGCTTTAGTGGCCGCATAGTTAGATTGACCCGCATTGCCCATCTGTGCAACCACAGAGGTGATATTGATAATACGGCCACGGCGCGCTTTCATCATACCGCGTACCGCCCGCTTACTCATACGATAAACCGAAGTCAGATTGGTATCGACAACATTGTCCCAATCTTCATCTTTCATACGCATCAATAAGCCATCTTGGGTGATACCGGCATTATTAACCAGTACTTGTACGGCGCCATAAACGCTTTCGATTTCTTCAAACAGCTTATCAATCTGCGCCGTATCGCGCACGTCTAGCACGCGCCCAATACCACCACTATCGTTTAAGTATTCTTCGATAAGTGCTGCGCCTTTTTCGGTGGTCGCGGTGCCAATGACAAAGTGTCCTTCTTTGGCAAAACGTTTAGCGACCGCTTTACCGATACCGCGGCTTGCGCCCGTCACTAATGTAATCGTACGGCTCATGATAATACCTCCATCAACTTATCTAAACGGGCAGGCTTGTCGGTAGGATAACTTACGATAGGATGCGCTTGACGCTTGGCCAAATTACTTAAGACGTTACCGCTGCCACATTCGATTAAAATATTAATTTGCTTATCTGCCAATTCCTGCATGGTTTTTGACCATAAGACCGGTTCACTGAGCTGCTCGGTCAATGCTTGCTTGATAGCGACTGCATTGCTTTCAACGCGCGCATGGCGGTTTTGAATCACTGGAATGGTTGCTTGATCAAATTGAATGGCTGCCAACTCATCAGCCAAGGCATTTGTTGCAGGCTCCATAAGCGCACAATGCGACGGTACACTAACCTTTAATGGAATGGCTTTTTTACCAGTATTTTGAACTTTATCAATGACGGCGTTGACGCCAGCGGCATTACCTGAAACCACCACTTGACCTGGACTATTAAAGTTTGCGGCGCCAACAATGGCATCATCAACGTGCTCGGTCGCTTGTTCGCATAAGTTTTCGACGCGGTGGTCTTCAAGACCAAGCACCGCTGCCATCGCCGTATCGACCCCTGCTACCGCCTCTTGCATCAATTGACCGCGTTTATGCACCAGCTTGACCGCATCAGCTAAGGATATCACTCCAGCGGCACATAAGGCGCTATATTCACCCAAGGAATGACCCGCTAGGTAACAAGGCTTATCTTCTATTTTTTGTTGTAAGATGCGCCAAACAGCGATACTAGCAGTCAATAAAGCCGGCTGAGTATATTGGGTTTTATTCAGTTTGTCTTCGTCCTGACAAATTGCCCATAAGTCTTCACCAAGCGCTGTACTGGCTTCGGTAAAGGTATCATGAATTTCAGGATAGGTTTCAGCAAGCTCGCTCAGCATACCGACCACTTGTGAACCTTGTCCAGGGAATAGCACAGCTATACGGGTGGGTTGTTTTTTTACCATATCGGGTACAGAGGCCATAACCAATATTCCTTATTTAATTGGAAATACCCCTAAATACATGGGGTTTATTATAGGATTAAAAGATAATAAAAAAGATTTATTATGAAGAGCGCCGCTATCATTATTCCTTTAAGACAGCCGACTGCTATTAAACTATACACTGACGCAGACAATAAGCATAGTTATCAAAGACTGAACGCTTAAAATGTGATATCTCTATAATCACTACTTGATAAAAAATAGATAACAAAAAGCCAAGATATCTGACTTCATAATATATGATAGCGAGATAACTTGGCTCTTGTTTGCTTAAACTGCTTGCACCATAACAACTGTGTAAAATCATCGATAGTCATTAGAACTACCAGCATTTTGCATCAACCATCAGTGGGCAAATAAATTAAGCGTCTTGACTAACTTTAAAAAGCTGGCGACCACGATAGAAACCATCTTTAGTCATGTGATGACGACGATGTTTTTCACCAGTAGTAGCGTCGATGCTTAATTCAGCCACTTCCATACGATGATGTGAACGGCGCATGTCACGACGAGAACGACTTTTACGACTTTTTTGAACAGCCATGATATAGCTCCTATACTTAAAAGGGTTAAGCTTGAAATTCAGCTTTAATCGATACTGACAGAGGCTATATAATCACAACAACCTAAGTCTTACGCATCATTAGTTAAATAGATTGCCACACGTATTAAAGTGCTGACTACGTCTAAAATCTATAGTTCGTTTGCGAAGCCAGCTTCTCTCTGCCAGCGGCAGGTTGCTAGAATGCAATAAACGGGACATTATACGCATGTTTCGCCAATTAATAAAGCCTTGCTTTTCACTCTTGGACAAAAAGCTGATAAAAGGTAGAAAGTAATGATTTATCGACGTTATACTGCCAGTTCTGGGGCTATAACTTGCCCTTTAACGATGCTAACGCTGCAAAAGGATTCTCATTTTCCTCTTCTTCTGGAATGTCACCAAACTGCTCAACACTCATCTCGCAATCATCGTGCTTTGGTGCCATTGGCGCTTTTAGCAAAATCTCATCTTCGATCAATTTTTTAAACGGCAATAAACGCTCAGGCGCAGGCTCAGTGATGATTTCATCGAGCAGCAAGTAATCCTGCTCTTCACCGACCAAACGCACTTGGCTTTCGTTATCTAACAATGCAATATCATAATCATCAGTCAAATCAATGGCAATCGGTTGCAAACAACGCTGGCAGGTCAACCATATCTCACCCTTGAGAGTAAAAGACAAATGCAACACATTATTATGGCGATATAGGTTGGCTTTAAGCTCAAGGTTTGATTGCTCGTGCTCAGTTGACAAGATAGCATTTAGGCGCTCAAACGAACGCGGTGCAACTTGCCCTGACCATTCAAAGCCACTATCTTCCCATTTGCTTAAAGAAACATCTTCTGGCAGGTTGGTCGACATTGCAGCTGCTGTTTTGTCAGCCTGAAGCGCTGACGGCTTGTTTATTGGAGTGCTTGACATGCGCGGCCTCATTCATCAAAAACGGTGTATAATATTGCCTGCCATACTAACGGAAAGCGCTGATGAGCGCTAGGGCTAGTATGTTAAGATTTTTGGTAAGTGCTTTCGTATTAAGTTTGCATTTACCTTGGCTTGCTCGCGTTGCAAATCACGCGCTCCACCTTTTTATTTGGTTGATCTATTCATATGATATCGCCTGCTGTTGATCCTGACTTTTCTGTCTTGCTTTCTGGCTCTGATGCAAAACGCTTGCTACATCGTTTAAATACTTTAGAAACCAAAAAGCCACCTGAGTTTTTGAGCTCTATTTCAGAGATGCAGTTAAACGCACTGTCAAAACAATGGCAGAAAATTACCCATGCTGAAAATACCAACACTGTTGATGAGAATGAAAAAGCAGCGACCGATTGGCTGATCAGTTTATTCAATACGCTATTTGCCCACCAGCACGTTATCCTAGTACGTGGCACCGGCGAACCAGAGTATTTCCCTGCCAAAGACAATCAGCCAGCACGTATTGAATTTGCCCATGGTTTCTTTCAAAGCGGATTGCATGAGTGTAGCCATTTTTTTATTGCAGGAAAGCGTCGTAGACAGCTCTCTGACTTTGGCTATTGGTATGCACCGGATGGGCGCACAGAGGCTCAACAACAAGCGTTTGAGCGTGTAGAAATCAAACCACAAGCGTTAGAGTGTTTATTTACTTTAGCGTGCAGGTGTTCTTTTCAAGTGTCGCAAGACAATCTGTTTGCCACCTTTGATACCAGTACTAGCACCTTTGCGCAGGACGTCTATCAGCAGACCAAAGCATATATCACGGCACCTCATACGCTACCACATGACGCCAAAATATTATTGCAGGCATTATTAACGATTTGTACCGCTAATTAGCGATTAAAAACTGCTCTCTATAACGCCAATCTCAACTTATCATAGGCCTTTGATTTTTATAGAATTTAAAATTTTAATTGTTTTAACTGAAATTTTAAAAACTAAGTAAACCAATACCTTAGAAAAATAAGTTGAGAGTGGGGTCTCTATAGTCAAAATATCCTAAAAACGCTACGGTATTGCTGATATCAATTTTTTGTAGCCTCTGTCTGCACAGGCACAGCAAGCAAGAAAAATTGATATCAGCAGTGCGTGAAGTATCTATATTACTTTTCACTCACTATATATACTTATTTCCTATCGAAAGCGGTCCACAACTATAGTGTTAACGTTTCCCTACTCACCGTAACGCCTTGCTAATAAACTTATATTTACTTTGCATTATACTGATTGAGTAGTAACGCTATCTTTTGATGCAGTCAGAGAGATACGCTAAAAAAACAAAACAATTTCATTTTTAAAAAAATGCCTATGAAGCACTCTATAATTATAAAATAAGGAAAAATCATGCAAGTATTTTACATTCATCCGGACAACCCACAACCGCGGCTTATCGAACAAGCAGCAGATTTATTACGTAACGACCAATTACTTATCTATCCTACCGATACCAGTTATGCTTTTGGCTGCCGCTTAGGCGCTAAAGACGCACTAGAAAAGCTTAAACATGTCCGTGAGCTTGACGATAAGCACCAATTCACCTTGTTATGTCGCGATTTAAGTGAGATTGCCAACTATGCAACGGTGGACAATGTGCAATTTAAACAGCTAAAAGCGCATACGCCGGCACCGATTACCTTTATTTTAAACGCCACCAAAGATGTACCTAAGAAGTTGGCGCATCCTAAGAAAAAAACCATTGGTATTCGCGTGCCCAGCAATCCTATTGCGCAAGCATTGCTAGCAGCGATGGATGAGCCTATATTGACCAGTTCACTCATATTGCCGCATCGAGATGAGATATTGGACGATCCATTTGAGATTGAAGAGTTACTCGGTAATCAAATAGATGGTCTCATTAATGCTGGTATCAAAACCACCAAACTGACTACTATCGTCGATATGACCACTAATCAGCCCGAAATCATCAGACAAGGTGCTGCTGACGTCAGCTCACTCGTACCATAAAAAAAATTTTAAGAATAAAAGGCATAAAAAAAGCTCCAAATTATTGGAGCTTTTTTTATTATACAATGAGCGCATAAAATTAGTCACGATCAACCAATTCTACATAAGCCATTGGCGCATTGTCACCATCACGGTAACCGCATTTTACGATACGCAAATAACCACCTGGACGAGTTTGGTAGCGAGGACCAAGCGTGCCAAATAATTTACCTACCATAGTTTTGCTACGCATACGGCTAAATGCCAAACGGCGATTAGCAACGCTGTCTTCTTTAGCCAAAGTGATCAATGGCTCAGCAACACGGCGTAATTCTTTTGCTTTTGGTAAAGTTGTTTTGATCAGTTCATGCTCAAATAATGAGTTGGTCATGTTCTGAAACATTGCCTTACGATGACTGCCGGTACGACCCAGCTTGACTCCACTCTTACGATGGCGCATAGTCAAAAATCCTTAAAGTTTAACGGCTACGATAAGAAAAGCGATCATCGACACGAAGGTCAGCTGGTGGCCAGTTGTCTAGGCGCATACCGAGCTCTAAATCTTTAGACGCTAATACGTCTTTGATTTCGGTCAATGATTTCTTACCAAGATTTGGGGTTTTTAGAAGTTCAGTCTCTGAACGCTGTACCAAATCACCGATATAGTAAATGTTTTCAGCTTTCAAGCAGTTGGCTGAGCGAACCGTTAGTTCAAGATCGTCCACAGGGCGTAATAGCACCGGATCAACCTCTTCTTTTTCTTTCACAGGCTCAGGCGCTTCTTCAGCTTCTAGGTCAACAAAGATAGAAATCTGTTGTTGTAAAATAGTGGCTGCTTTACGAATTGCTTCTTCTGGATCGATAGTGCCATTAGTTTCAAGCTCGATGATAAGACGATCAAGATCGGTACGTTGTTCTACACGTGCGTTCTCAACCTGATAAGCAACACGCAGTACTGGACTAAAACTTGCATCAAGCTTTAAGCGTCCAATCGCTTTAGTGTCGCCATCTTCACGGCGCTGGTTTGCTGGCTCATATCCACGACCCATTACCACACGCAAACGCATCTTAAGATGACCACGGTCGCTTAATGTACCCAATACCAATTCTGGATTGATAATGTCGACATTATGCGGCAACGTGATGTCTGCAGCAGTAATAGTGCCTGGACCTTGTTTATCCAAGGTCAAGAATACTTCATTTTGGTCATGAAGGGTAATTGCCAAGCCTTTTAAATTCAAAAGCAAGTCAAGTACGTCTTCTTGTAGTCCTTCAAGCGTTGAGTATTCATGGTCAACACCATCAATCTCAGCTTCAATGACTGCAGCACCAGGTAATGAAGATAACAAGATGCGACGTAAGGCATTACCTAAGGTATGCCCAAAGCCGCGTTCTAACGGTTCGAGCGTGACTTTCGCAATCGTTTCATTAACCGTATCCACGTTAATGGCGTTCGGCGTTAGAAACTCAGTTGCACTTAGCATCATGATGTCACCTCGATTTATTAAACTGGTTTAATTAACGTCAATTGCTCAATGCTATTTTTATAACATCGAGCAGTACGTTACTTACTTAGAGTATAGCTCAACGATCAAGCTTTCGTTGATTTCAGCAGGTAGATCAATGCGATCAGGCGCTTGTTTAAACGTGCCTTGTAGTTTACTGTGGTCAACATCTAGCCATTCTGGAATACCACGTTGTGTCGCTAGTTCAATAGCGTTTTTAATACGTAGTTGTTCGCGAGACTTCTCACGGATAGCGACGACATCACCATCTTGCAACTGAATTGATGGAATGTTCACACGAACAAACTCATCGCGGCCAGCTTTTTTTACCATCACAGTGCGATGGCTAACTAGCTGACGTGCTTCAGCACGAGTTGAGCCAAAGCCCATGCGATAAACGACGTTATCGAGGCGACTCTCAAGCATCGCTAGTAGGTTTTCACCAGTAGCACCGCGCTTACGAGCAGCTTCTTTATAGTAGTTGGCAAACTGGCGCTCTAATACACCGTAGATACGCTTAACTTTTTGTTTTTCACGTAACTGTAGAGAGTACTCTGAGCTCTTATTACGGCTAACACCATGTTGACCAGGTGGACGAGCCGCTTTTTTCGTTTTTACGTCATATGGTTTAACACCAGACTTAAGGCCTAAGTCTGTACCTTCACGACGTGATAATTTGAGTTTTGGTCCAATATAACGGGCCATTGTTATGTCTCCTATAAGCTCTTATGATAAAAAGCTTCGTCTTTAATATTAGACGCGGCGCTTTTTCGGCGCACGGCAACCATTGTGTGGGATTGGGGTTACATCAGAGATGCTGTTAACTTTATAACCCAATGCACCAAGTGCTCTTACCGCAGACTCACGACCCGGTCCTGGTCCTTTAACCAAAACGTCGATATTCTTAACACCATATTCTTGAGCCGCTTTACCAGCGACTTCAGCTGCAACCTGAGCGGCAAATGGTGTAGATTTACGTGAACCACGGAAGCCTTGTCCACCTGAAGTGGCCCAAGCCAGTGCATTACCTTGACGATCGGTAATCGTAACAATGGTGTTATTAAAAGACGCATGGATATGGGCAACGCCCTCCGATACTGAACGACGAGTCACTTTTTTGCGACTACGAGTGTCTTTAGCCATCTTTTAGCTTCCTAAGTTAATTATCTTTTGAGAGGGCGTGTCGGACCCTTACGAGTACGAGCGTTGTTCTTGGTGTTCTGACCTCTAACTGGCAAGTTACGGCGATGGCGGATGCCACGGTAACAACCAAGATCAACCAAGCGCTTGATATTCATTGACACTTCACGACGAAGATCACCTTCAGTCATGTAATTTGCAACTTGTGCACGGATAGCATCTAACTGTGTATCATCTAACTGGCTAACTTTAGTAGTAGGGGCAATGCCAACTGCTTCTAAGATTTTCTGAGCAGTGGTACGACCTATACCAAAGATATAAGTTAGTGAAATAACAGCATGCTTATTATCCGGAATGTTTACGCCGGCAATACGAGCCATTGATTTCTCTCCATTAAAGAAAAATAAGCTTTATTCATTAATAAAGCGTTATTTTTCAGATTTGTTGCTGTCAATACTAAAGCTTTTATAATTATTATCGCTGCTTCAACTTGAGAACAAGTCTATTCATTGACCATTTTATAAAAGATTTCGCATAAACTACGGCAAGTGGCGGATGATATCGCATCCGCCGTCATTTTTCAAGTATTAATTGTATAAATCCAATAAGCGTCACGCTTTATGTCTTTAAAATATTAACCTTGACGTTGCTTGTGGCGAGGTTCTGCGGTACAAATAACATGTACACGGCCTTTACGGCGCACAACTTTACAGCTACCACAAATCTTTTTAACTGATGCTTGAACTTTCATAGCATACTCCTTTGAGATATCGTACCGCTCATTTAAGGTTGAGTGGGCGATTGAATTAACGTCTGATCATGATATTGATGGGTCATCAAATGTGCTTGGATTTGCGAGATGAAGTCCATTACCACAACCACCATAATCAGTAATGACGTACCACCAAGTTGAAACGGTACACCAAACGATGACTGCACGACCATTGGCATTAAACAAATAACCGTCATATACATCGCGCCAATAAAGGTCAGTCGGTTTAATACATGATCAAGGTAACGCTGAGTTTGTTGTCCGGGGCGAATACCTGGGATATACGCACCACTACGTTTAAGGTTTTCAGCAACTTCACGCGGACTAAATACTAATGCCGTGTAAAAGTAACAGAAGAAAATAATCATTGCGCCAAACAGAACCAAATACAGCGGCTGCCCTGGAGACAACACCAATGCCATATTTTGTAATATCTTTTGTGTAAAGGTAGGGTCAGCCGATTGACCAACCCACTGCCCTAAGCTTGCGGGAAACAACAATAACGAGCTGGCAAAAATGGCAGGAATAACCCCTGCCATATTTAGCTTAAGCGGCAAATGTGACTGCTGCTGAGCGTAAATTTTGCGACCTTGTTGTTGCTTCTGCGCATAGTTTACTGGGACACGGCGCTGGGCACGTTCAATATAAACGATACCAGCAGTCACTGCGATGCCTAGCAATACAAAGATAAAAAGCACAATCAAGTTCATCTGCCCTTGATTGACCTGTTCGATAGACTGCGAAATCATACCTGGCGTACCAGCCACAATACTCGCAAAGATGAGCATTGAGATACCATTACCCACGCCGCGTTCTGTAATCTGCTCACCGAGCCACATTAAGAACATAGCGCCAGCTACCAATGAGGTAACTGCTGGAATATAAAAAGTCAAACCAGTAGATAAAGTAAGATTCTGACTGATAAGGCCAGCACACATCCCTAATGACTGTACTAGCGCCAATGCAAGCGTACCCTGACGGGTGTACTTGTTTAGCTTACGTCGTCCCGCTTCGCCTTCTTTTTTCAGGGCTTCAAGCGATGGCAGTACCGCAGACATCATCTGAACGATAATCGATGCTGAGATATACGGCATGATACCAAGTGCCATGATGGACATACGCTCTAGTGCACCACCTGAGAACATGTTAAACATGCTCAAAATGGTATTTTCGTTGCGCGAAAACAGATCAGCCAAGTTAACCGGATTGATACCCGGTACTGGAATATGTGACCCTAAACGATAAACAATCAATGCGCCGATTAAGAATAATAAACGCGTCCATAATTCATCATACTTACGTATAAAGGCAAATGGATTGAGCGGTATACCAGTCGATGACATTGATTGTTTTGACACGTTACTACTCCTCGATGCTACCACCAGCAGCTTCGATTGCTTGCTTGGCGCCTTTAGTCACTTTGATACCTTTAAAGGTATAAGCTTTAGTGACTTCGCCTGACAACATAATACGAACGCGTTTCATGTCATGACGGATAACGTTAGCAGCTTTTAATGTTTCAATGCTAACCACATCGCCTTCGACTTTGTTTAGTTCAGACAGACGAACTTCAGCAGTCGTCATTGCCATTTTACTGGTAAAGCCAAATTTTGGTAGGCGACGATATAAAGGCATTTGACCGCCTTCAAATCCTGAGCGAATGCTAGAACCTGAACGAGATTTCTGACCTTTTACACCGCGACCACCAGTTTTGCCAAGACCTGAACCAATACCACGACCACGACGTTGGGCAGTTTTTTTCGCGCCAACACCTGGTGATAATTCATTTAATCTAAGTCCCATTACGCTTCCTCCACTTTTACCATGTAGTTGACGCGATTGACCATACCACGCGTTGAAGGAGTATCTTCTACTTCAACAGTATGACCAATACGGCGTAAACCCAATCCTTTCAAGCTCGCTTTGTGGCTCTTGAGGCGATGGGCACCCGATTTAAATTGAGTGACTTTCATTTTTTTCATCGTAACTCACCTAGTTTCTAAGTTAACCCAAGATTTCGTCTACAGATTTACCACGTTTTGCTGCCATCTTTTCTGGAGTTGACATATCACGTAAACCGTTGAATGTTGCACGTACAACGTTTGCCGTGTTGGTAGAACCATGAGATTTCGTTAAAACGTCTTTAACACCAGCAACTTCTAATACCGCACGCATTGCGCCACCAGCGATTACGCCAGTACCTTCAGATGCAGGCTGCATGTAAACTTTACTAGCACCATGACGTGCTTTGATCGGATGGAACAAAGTTGCACCATCAAGCTCAACAGTAATCATGTTGCGCTTAGCAGCTTCAAGTGCTTTTTGGATAGCAGCTGGCACTTCACGTGCTTTACCACGACCAAAACCAACACGGCCATTACCATCACCCACTACGGTTAGCGCAGTGAATGAGAAAATACGACCACCTTTAACCACTTTTGCAACGCGATCTACGGTAACTAAGCGTTCTACTAGACCGTCAGTCTGTTCATTTTTATCATTTTTATCATTTCTAGCCATGATTAAAACTCCAATCCGTTTTCGCGAGCAGCTTCAGCTAAAGCTTTTACTCGACCATGATATTTAAAACCACTACGGTCAAAGGCAACTTTAGTAATACCAGCTGCTTTTGCGCGTTCTGCGATCAATTGGCCCACAGACGTCGCTGCATCAACGTTACCAGTTGCACCTGAACGTAAGCTGCTGTCTAAGGTAGATGCCTGAGCAATCACTTCACCACCGTTTGGAGAGATAATTTGGGCATAAATATGTCTTGGGGTGCGGTTAACCGTTAAGCGATTTACGCCTAAAAAACGGATATGTGCACGGGTTTTCTTTGCTCGACGTAGACGAGCTGCTTTTTTATCAAACATTTCAACTCACCTTATTTTTTCTTGGCTTCTTTGCGAATCACATGCTCGTCACTATAACGAATACCTTTACCTTTATAAGGCTCTGGTGGGCGGAAACCGCGGATATTAGCCGCTGCTTGACCAAGCTGCTGCTTATCGTTTGATTTTAAAACGATTTCAGTTTGCGTTGGGGTTTCAGCTGATACACCTTCAGGTAGCGTATATTCTACTGGATGTGAGTAACCAACGTTTAGCGTTACTTTATTACCAGTAGCTTGAGCGCGATAACCAACACCAATAAGTTGAAGGCGTCTTTCAAAACCTTCGTTTACGCCTATTACTAAATTGTTTAGTAAAGAGCGCATGGTGCCAGTATGCATCATGGCTTCTTTTGAATCGGCTGCAGGTGAGAGAAGAATTGCATCATCTTCCTGTTTTAGCTCGACCAATTCATGCAGGCGTAAAGACATATTGCCATTTTTGCCTTTAACTTCGACCTGCCGATCGTTCAAAGTAACACTTACGCCGCTAGGCAGTGCTACTGGGGCTTTAGCCACACGAGACATAGGAATATTCCTTAAAAAAATTAACTTACTTTTATTAGCGAAAAAACTAACAGGCTAAAAAGCGTGTTAGTTTAGCATAATTGACTGCATTAGGCACCTATCAATGTTAAAAAATATGTATGATAAAATTGATAAGTGCCCAACGAAGATCAAGTAGACTTTATCGTCTCGTTACCGATAGCAATGATTGCTAATTAAGCAACGAATGCAACGATTTCACCACCGATACCAGCAGCGCGTGCAGCACGATCGCTCATGATACCTTGGCTGGTTGATACGATAGCAACACCCATACCTTGTTTAACAGTAGGGATAGCGTCTTTACCGCGATGCTGGCGTAGGCCAGGACGGCTATAACGTTGGATCGTTTCAATAACCGCTTTGCCTTCGAAGTATTTTAATTCAATGGTCAAAGTTGCTTTGTTATTTTCTTGCTCAGTCACAACAGCGCTGGCTACATAACCTTCGCTTACTAATAAGTCAGCGATTGATTTACGTAGTTTAGAGCTCGGCATTGCTACCGATACTTTATTAGCCATTTGTGCGTTACGAATACGGGTTAGCATATCCCCAACGGTATCTTGCATACTCATATCGTTACTCCTTACCAGCTTGCTTTACGAACACCAGGCACATCGCCTTGCATGACACGCTCACGCAGCATATTGCGTGATAAGCCAAACTTGCGGAAGTAACCGTGAGGACGACCAGTGATAGCACAACGGTTGCGTAGACGTACTGGTGATGCATTGCGTGGTAGGGCTTGTAGCTCTAGCATCGCTTCCATACGCTCTTCGTCTGATGCGTTGATATCACTGATAGTTTCTTTTAGCTTAATACGCTTTTCAGCATATTTAGCAACCATTTTTTCGCGTTTCAATTCGCGGTTAATCATGCTCTTCTTTGCCATAACGTCTTTACCTTATTTAAATGGGAAGCCGAATGCTTTAAGCAACGCACGACCTTCTTCATCATTACCAGCTGACGTGGTGATAGTCACATCCATACCGCGGATACGATCAATCTTGTCAAAGTCTACTTCTGGGAATACGATTTGTTCTTTGATACCCAATGAGTAGTTACCACGTCCGTCAAAGGCTTTAGGTGAAAAACCGCGGAAATCACGAATACGAGGAATTGCAATGGCAATGAGACGATCTAAAAATTCGTACATTTGCTCACCGCGTAGCGTTACTTTACAGCCAATTGGCCATTCTTCACGAATTTTAAAGCCAGCAACTGATTTGCGCGCTTTGGTGACGACAGGTTTTTGACCAGCGATAGCGGTCATGTCAGCTACAGCACCTTCAAGCAATTTTTTGTCTTGAGACGCGCCGCCTACACCCATATTAAGCGTGATTTTAGTGATTTTAGGCACTTGCATCACGTTCGCCAAACCAAGCTCTTCTTTGATTTGTTGCTTTAATTCTTCGTTATATAAAGATTTTAATCTTGCCATTACCATTACACCCTTAGTGTCTTACGCAGTCGCCACTACTTCACCGTTCGAACGATAGACGCGTTGTTTCTTGCCGTCTTCACCGAACTGATAAGTAATACGATCAGCTTTTTGGGTTTGCGCATTTAAAATTGCGACATTTGAGATATGCAAAAAAGCTTCTTGCTTAACGATGCCACCTTCAGTACCAGTTGCCTGATTTGGCTTCTGATGTTTGGTGACAATGTTAATGCCTTCAACTTTAATACGATCGTTTTTTACAGCTTGTACAGTACCTTGCTTGCCTTTGTCTTTCCCAGCAATCACGATAACTGTATCGCCTTTACGTAATTTTGACATGGATTACCTCACAATACTTCTGGTGCTAGTGATACAATTTTCATAAACTGATCACCACGTAGTTCACGAGTTACCGGTCCAAAAATACGAGTTGCTATCGGAGCTTTGTTTTGGTTCAACAATACCGCAGCATTGTCATCAAAACGCAGAACTGAACCATCAGGACGACGAACGCCTTTTTTGGTACGTACAACTACAGCATTCATCACGTCGCCTTTTTTGACACGACCACGCGGAATGGCTTCTTTAACCGTTACTTTAATAATGTCGCCAACTGATGCATAACGACGATGAGAGCCACCCAGTACTTTAATGCACTGAACTCGTCTTGCACCGCTATTGTCTGCAACTTCCAGCATCGATTCAACCTGAATCATAGCGTTACTCCACACGTATGAGCAATAAAAACCAGTTGCTGCCGCTAGCACAGAATGAGTAGTCGGCATTTTAATATTAATAACCGCTGCTACTCTTAATGTGAGTGATATACGCTCGGCGCAATCAGCATCCTTAAAAAGGCGGCTATTTTAACAGCTTCTGGCTTTTAATGCAATTTACTTAGATTTTTTCTACTTTTTCAACCACTTCAACCAAAGTCCAAGACTTGGTTTTTGAGATTGGACGCGTTTCTTTGATGCGGACAAGGTCGCCTTGTTGACAAACGTTATCTTCATCATGAGCTTTGATTTTTGTAGAACGACGAAGCTGTTTGCCATACAAAGGATGACGAACCAGACGCTCAATCAAAACTGTGATGGATTTGTCCATCTTGTCGCTGACAACTCGTCCTGTCAATACGCTAGCATTAGCTGTTTGATTGTTATCGCTCATGAGTCGCCTCGTTGTTTCTCGTTAATCAAAGTCTGAATCTGAGCAATCGTGCGACGATTGCTTCTGACTTCATGGGTGTTACCCAACTGACCCGTTGCTTTAGCCATACGAATACGGAAAGCATCAAGTTGCTTTTCATCAAGTAACTGAGTCAGTTCTTCTAATGATTTATCACGTAATTCACTGATCTTCATTACATTATCGTCCGCTTAACAATGGTAGTTTTAAAGGGCAGTTTTGCTGCAGCAAGCGTTAACGCTTCGCGAGCAAGTTCTTCTGAAACCCCTTCGAGTTCATATAGCACTTTACCAGGTTTGATTTCACATACCCAATACTCAACTGGACCTTTACCTTTACCCATACGTACTTCTAGTGGTTTGTTGGTAATAGGTTTGTCTGGGAATACACGAATCCAAATCTTACCGCCACGCTTGATTTTACGAGTGATGGTACGACGTGCTGCTTCAATTTGACGGGCAGTCATACGACCACGAGTCAACGATTTTAGACCAATTTGTCCGAATGCAACGGTGCTTCCACGGTGAGCAAGACCTGTGTTACGACCTTTGTGCATTTTACGAAACTTGGTACGTTTTGGCTGTAACATAGTTTAACCTCTGTCTGTGTTTCGACGGTTTCCGTTTCCACGACCACGGCGTTTTGGCGCACGAGTCTGCTCTTCTTTGACGGGATTGTATACGCTGTTCATACCGTCAAGGATTTCGCCACGGAAAATCCAAACTTTTACACCGATAGTGCCGTATGTGGTTTCTGCACGAATTGACGCGTAGTCAATATCAGCGCGGAGTGTATGCAATGGCACACGACCTTCACGGTACCATTCAGTACGAGCAATCTCAGCACCGCCAAGACGGCCAGACAGCTCAACTTTGATACCTTTAGCACCAGAACGCATGCTGTTCTGTACGGCGCGTTTCATCGCACGACGGAACATAACACGGCGCTCAAGCTGGCTGCCGATACCGTCTGCTACCAAACGTGCATCAAGATCAGGTGATGTGATTTCTTCAATGTTGACCTGAGCAGGTACGCCCATAATTTTGGTCAATTCTTTTTGAAGTCTTTCGATATCTTCGCCTTTTTTACCGATAACAATACCAGGACGCGCAGTGGCGATGGTAATCTTAGCAGCACCAGTAGGACGCTCAATCATAATGTTGCTGATCATAGCGTTGTCTAGTTTTTTGCGTAGATACTCACGAACTTGAATGTCGTTGATGAGGTATTCTGAGTATTGTTTAGGGTTAGCATACCAGTTTGCGTTATGCTTTTTGACAACACCAAGACGAATTCCGATTGGATGTACTTTTTGACCCATAACTTATTCTCCTACCTTTATAGTGATGTGACAAGTACGCTTACTGATACGATCAGCGCGACCTTTAGCACGTGGTAGGATACGTTTTAGCGTAATGCCTTCATCAACGTAGATGGTTGATACTTTAAGAGTATCGATATCTAAACCGTTGTTGTGTTCGGCATTGGCGATGGCTGAGTCAAGACATTTCTTAACGAAGACAGCGCCTTTTTTATTACTATACGTTAGGATATCCAAAGCACGCTCGATAGATTTGCCACGAACTTCATCAGCAACGAGTCTAACTTTTTGTGCCGATATGGCGGCACCGCGTAATTTTGCAGTTACTTCCATGGTAAGCACCTTATCTCTTAGCTTTCTTGTCAATGCCATGACCACGATATGTACGAGTCGGGGCAAATTCACCTAGTTTATGACCAACCATCTGCTCGCTTACGATAACCGGTACGTGAGTACGGCCGTTGTGAACAGATAAGGTTAGGCCAACCATTTGTGGCAAAATCATCGAGCGGCGCGACCAAGTTTTAATTGGTTTGCGTGAGTTGGTATCTAATGCATTCTCAACTTTAGCAAATAAGTGCGCGTCTATGAATGGACCTTTTTTCAATGAACGAGGCATGAAATTCTTCCTTTATTTCTTCTTGGCGCGGCGGCGGATGATCATACTGTCAGTACGCTTATTATGACGCGTTTTAAGTCCTTTAGACTTCTGACCCCAAGGGCTGGTTGGATGGCGACCTTTGTTACGACCTTCACCACCACCGTGTGGGTGATCAACCGGGTTCATAGCGACACCACGAACAGAAGGACGAACACCGCGCCAACGTGAAGCACCGGCTTTACCAAGTGATTTCAAGTTATTTTCAGTGTTAGAAACTTCACCAATAACAGCACGGCAGTTCACGTGTACGCGGCGAGTTTCACCTGAGCGTAGACGTAGAATAGCATAAATACCGTCACGACCTAGTAGCTGAACGCTGGCACCCGCAGAACGAGCTAGCTGTGCACCTTTACCGATTTTAAGTTCGATATTGTGAATCACAGTACCCAATGGGATGTTTTTCAGTGGTAAGCAGTTACCTGGACGGATTGGAGAGTTCTCTCCTGACATGACGGTATCGCCAACTGCTTGTTTTTTAGCAGCAATGATATAGCGACGTTCGCCGTCAGCGTACTTAAGTAAAGCAATGTGTGCAGTACGGTTAGGATCGTATTCGATACGCTCAACCACAGCTGGGATATTGTCTTTAGTACGTTTAAAATCGATAATACGATAATGCTGCTTATGACCACCACCAACGTGACGAGTCGTGATGCGACCATTATTGTTACGACCACCTGACTTACTTTTTGATTCGAGAAGCGCTGCAAAAGGACGACCTTTGTAAAGGTGTGGATGCACCACTTTTTCAACAAAACGACGGCCTGGTGATGTTGGCTTTGCTTTTACGATAGGCATGAGTGTAATCCTTATTCGTTGTTCGCTGTTTCACTAGTAGAAGCAGTCGTGTTTGCGACTTCTTCACCAGCATCAGCCATTTGTACATCTTGACCAGCTTTTAAGGTAACGTAGGCTTTTTTATAGTCATTACGACGGCCGATATTTTTACCAAAACGCTTTGTCTTACCTTTAACATTCAAAGTGTTTACTTTTAAAACTTCAACGCCTTCGAACATCATCTCAACCGCTTTTTTGACTTCAAGCTTAGTAGCATTAGAGTCAACTTTAAATACCTGTACACCAAGTGAGTCGCCAAGCATTTGAGATTTTTCTGAGAATACAGGCCCTCTTAAGACCTGATAAAGTCTTGCGTTATTCATGCTAGTGCTTCCTCAAATTGTTTCGCAGCTTCAACTGACATGATTACCTTATCAAAAGCAATCAAGCTCACTGGATCCACTTCGTTTGTACCAAGTACATTGACGTGTGGGATGTTGCGCGCAGCTAAGTATAGATTTTCGTCAACTTCTTTGGTGACGATGAGTGCACGAGGTGCGCCCAAATCATTTAACTTTGCAATCAGCTCTTTGGTCTTAGGACCAGAAACGCTTAGCTCTTCAACCAAAATCAAACGCTCTTGGCGAATCAATTCGGCTAGGATACACTGCATCGCACCGCGATACATTTTGCGGTTAACTTTCTGTGACCAATCTTGTGGTTTGGCTGCGAATGCACGACCACCTGAACGCCAGATTGGGCTACGAATAGAACCTGCACGAGCGCGACCAGTACCTTTTTGGCGCCATGGCTTGATGCCACCACCAGAAACTTCGGCACGGGTTTTTTGAGCGCGTGTACCTTGACGAGCACCAGCAAGATATGCGGTGACGACCTGATGCACTAATGCTTCGTTGAATTCACGACCGAAAGCCGTATCAGAAAGCTCAACTGCCGCCCCTGTAACTGTTTTTAAATCCACGTTAATCCCCTTGCTTAGGCTTTGACTGACGGACGTACGATGACATCGCCACCGGTGGCACCTGGGATAGCACCCTTGATGACAAGTAACCCTTTTTCAACATCAACCGATATCACTTCTAGGCCCTGAACGGTAACGCGTTTGTTACCCATTTGACCTGGCATTTTTTTGCCTTTGAAGACTTTACCTGGTGACTGGTTTTGACCAGTTGAACCAAGGACACGGTGAGACACTGAGTTACCATGAGTGGCATCTTGCATGCTAAAGTTGTGACGCTTTACGCCGCCTTGAAAGCCTTTACCTTTACTCTGTCCTGTGACATCTACAATCTGACCTTGTTCGAACAAGTCAGCTAGGATCTCACCACCAATTTCACGACCTTCAAGATCGCTGTCATTGGCACGAAACTCCCATACACCACGGCCAGCTGCAACGCCAGCTTTAGCGAAGTGACCTTTTTGTGCAGCAGTTACGCGGCTGTCACGACGAGTACCTGTGGTAACTTGAATGGCTTGATAGCCATCTACATCAGTATTTTTTACTTGAGTAATGCGGTTAGCATGGACCTCAACCACTGTGACAGGAATAGATTCGCCTGCTTCAGTGAAGATACGGGTCATGCCGCATTTTTTACCGACTAAACCGATCGCCATTTTAGACCTCTTTATATCTTATATTAATGGGTTGGGTGTGTTTTGCATTAACCCAAAGCAATTTGAACGTCAACACCCGCCGCTAAGTCTAACTTCATTAGCGCATCCACAGTTTTGTCGGTAGGCTGAACGATATCAACCATACGCTTATGAGTACGGATTTCGTACTGGTCACGAGCGTCTTTATTAACGTGTGGTGAGGTTAGAACGTTGAAGCGCTCAATGCGAGTCGGCAACGGTACAGGACCACAAACTTGCGCACCGGTGCGCTTTGCAGTATCAACGATCTCTTGTGCAGATTGATCAATCAGACGATGATCAAAAGACTTAAGACGGATACGGATTCTCTGGTTAGCCATGCCAGCAAGCTCCTAATATGTGCTTTTGTCATTCTTGCTTTGCAAAGATATGAGCAAAAGCCGTTTGGTTAAATATTCACTTTAAGCGGCCTTCTGTTCTTAACCAGAATGAGTTCGTTACCGGAACTTATAGCGTGCCAAAAGCAAAATAGTTTAAAGCCCCGCCGACCCTTCCATTATAGGATGTCAGCAAAGGCATAATGAAATAGTGCTAGAAACGATGCTCTAGCTGTCATAGCGCCAGCTGTTTAATTGGCTGCGCATATATAATTCAGTGGTGTGTATTATACATAGTATTTCACTCATTGCAAGGGTAATATCGGCAGTGTTTTGAGATATCCCCCTTTATAAACAAGCGTTTTTATCGATAGTTTCCTTATCAAAACCTCATTTAAGATACTTTATAATGGTATAAGTTTACGCTGGCACTAATCCAAAACGATGTCATATTGCTCTTGGGTATAGAGATTTTCGACCTCAAAGGTAATCACTCTACCTAATAGATACTCTAAATCTGCGACGGTGTCTGATTCGGTGGTCAACAGTAAGTCAATGACGGCAGCATGGGCAACCACGGTAAATTTCTTGGGCGAGTTATAAGTTCGCGCACAGCGCATGATCTCGCGAAATATCTCAAAGCAGACAGTTTCAGCCGTTTTAACAAAGCCGCGACCCTGACAGGTTGAGCAGGGCTCACATAGCTGCTGTCCAAGCGACTCACGGGTGCGTTTACGCGTCATTTCAACCAGCCCAAGCTCACTGACTTGGGTGATTTTGGTTTTGGCGTAGTCCTGCGCCAACTGCGCTTGCAGGCTCTCTAAAATATCGTCTTTATGCTGCTGCTCAAGCATATCAATAAAATCTAAGATAATAATGCCGCCAAGATTACGCAGGCGTAGCTGGCGTGCGATGGCGTGAGTGGCTTCTAAATTGGTTTTATATACCGTATCTTCTAACGAGCGACCGCCGACAAAAGAGCCGGTATTGACGTCAATGGTGGTCATGGCTTCGGTTTGATCGATAATCAGATAGCCACCAGACTTTAAATCAACACGGCGTTTTAGGGCATCGCGCAAATCATCCTCGACACGGTGGACGTCAAACAAGGACGGCTCGGCAGTATAATGCACAATACGGTCGTAGATGAAAGGCACAAACTCTTTGGCAAAGTAACGGACTTGCTCATAGATTTGCGCGTTATCAATCACTACTTTTTCGGTATCGGCATGCACCAAGTCACGAATGGAGCGCAGCGGCAGTGATAATTCTTGATAAATAAGCTCAGAGCTTTGATTTGGTTTTGTTTCTTGGCGACGGGCGCAAATGGTGCGCCAGAGCTGCAATAAATAGTAGATATCTTCTTCGAGTTTATTAACCGGTACACGCTCAGCGGCGGTACGCGCAATCAGGCCACCTTGTAGGTTGACCGTTTGCATCAGGCTCGCAAGTTCAGTCTTGAGACGAGTACGTTCTTCTTCGCCATCAATACGCTGCGAGATACCGATATGGTCGCTCGACGGCAGATACACCAAGTAACGTGATGGCAGCGATATATTGGTGGTTAAACGCGCGCCCTTGCTACCGAGCTGGTCTTTGGTAACTTGTACTAAGATACGTTGGCCTTCGTGCAGCCGATGCTGGATAAGAGATTTTGTAACAGCTACAACCTCAGTACTGTGCGCACTGACCACAGGCGGCGTCACCGCCAAATCATCAGCGGTAGCTTCGATAACAGGACGTTCGTTATCAGTATTTTCTGAGGTCTTATTTTTGCTCTCGCTGACAGGACGCGGTTCGCGCTGCATATCATTGACATGTAAAAACGCCGTGCGTGACTGGCCGATATCGACAAAAGCCGCTTGCATACCCGGAAGCACGCGTACTACCGTGCCCAAATAAATATTACCGACCAAGCCCAGTTTATGATGACGCTCGATATAAATCTCGCCCAACACCCCGTTATCTAACACGGCGACGCGCGATTCCATGGGACTAATATTAATCAGCAGCTCTTCGGACATAATATTTTCTCTTAGCACTCAGCTTTCTTGTGAAGCGTTCATCGTTTGGTAGCCTCACAGTGTAACAAATGCACCTTGGGTTTGCCCATTATCCTAGCGTGTCATTATGTGCAAATGATTGAGTGATAGCCTTTTGCCAGTTCATATAAAATTAGCCGTTTAATTGTCTTAAACCAAATACGCTTTACTCTAACCTATTTGTTTACTCAGTTTATTTCTTCAGTGCTTAGGTTTTCTTATTGCCGCTAACAGTTGTGATATTTTTAATCAACGCCATAGTTTGTGCCAGCGGCAAACCAACCACATTGGTATAGCTGCCATTAATGCGGCTTACCCAGGCGGCGCCCAAACCCTGAATACCATAACCACCAGCTTTATCAGCAGGCTCGCCGCTGTCCCAATAGTTTTGCATCATCTCTTCGGTTAAAGAAATAAAGGTGACATCGGTGCGCTCAGTGATTTGTTGTTGATTCACGATCTGAAATGCTCTGCCGGAGGTTGGAGAGCTTGAAGACTTAGCAGATAACAATACTTCAGTTGCTTGCACTGCTGTCCATACTTGGTGGGTGTCATCAGACATCTGTTGCCACATGCGGTAAGCGTCTGCTCGGCTGTCGGGCTTGACCAATACCGTTTTGCCATCGGCTAAGACGCCAATGGTATCAGCGGTTAAAATAATTAGAGATGCAGACAAATCAGTTTGCCTGTCGTTTAACTTTTTATTTAGCTCTTTATTCAATTGCTCTAGCGCCGCTTCTGCTTTGCTAGCAACCATACGTTCAATGTAATCTTTAGGAGATTCATTCGCGTGTGGCGTTTCATCAATATCGACGCTCATAACCGTAAAGTTTAGTTGCGCTCTGGTTAGCAGCTCGTGACGCCGCGGCGAGCCAGACGCTAAAATGAGATTCATTGTGTTAACTCTTATTTTATAAATTTATGGTTTTTCAGCTTTATGAAACAAATAAATGTAAAAAACTAGCGTGCAAATCTCCGTAATGCTAATAACACTAATGGCCAGCTGATGATACTCATAAGCAACGATAGAGCAGATTGGGCAACAAAGGTATTTTGGATAAATAGTTGCAATATCCATAAGCTGACTTGGAAAACAACCAATCCTAAGCTCGCAATAAGCCAAGCGCTAATGGTATTAAGCTGTCTGATATAAATACTGGTGATTTTTATGACCATCGCTACCATAACGGCGGCGAACGCTTGCTGACCTAAGTGGGTATCCATTAATAAATCGGCGATAATGCCGATAGCAAAGGCGCTAAAAATCCCGACGTAGCGCGGCTGAAACAGTAACCAAAAAATCAGCACCATGATCATGACCATTGGACGCAGTGCTGCCATACTTGGGCTTAAAGGATAGACGCTCAGCGATGAGGCAATAATAAAACTCAGTATAATCAAGGCCGGGAGTACCCCAGTTGCATCATCAAAATCCGCGTATGCCATGAATACTTACCTTTAGCGAGAGTTTAGCAGCTATTTAATCGTTCAGTTAATATTGAAAAGAGTAGCAACGCTAGTTGACCAAATAATTTTGAATACTATTTATCTTATCTGTCTATCCAGACGTCTATGTAAATGTCTGTGCAAATGTCTAGGCTATCAATAATGACGCGCAAAGTGGACTTATGAGTAAGCTGACAAGCCCTTAGTTTTCTTTAATACCAGCATTTCTTCTATTAACCAGTTTATCTTGCAGCACCAAGACATAAGCATTGTCGATAAAGTTTGCCGCTGGCGTGACTTCAATACTTCTAAAGTTATCTTCTTGCGTGTCTTCGACATGGGCAATGCGACCAACGCGATAGCCCGCCGGAATACGTCCACCCAAGCCTGATGACACCAGCTCATCGCCGACGCGCACATCTGAGGTTTTAAAGACGTAATTAAGGCGTAATGAGGTCGGTATGCCCTCGCCCGTGACGATAGCCCGCTGTCCGGTACGTTTGACGGTCACAGCAACCGATTGCTGCTCATCGGTAATCAGCAATAAGCGACTGGTATTGGGGTAGACATTAATAATCTGACCTAAAATGCCCACTTCATCGATGACCGTTTGACCCACTTGCACGCCATCTTGCTCGCCTTTATTCAGTACCACAATTTGTCTGAGCAGATTGGTATCCGTTCCAATCACTTGCGCTAGGTTTAAATCAAATTGCTCAGGGCGCGTGGTCGATAAGATACCTTGCAAGCGCGCGTTTTGTGCCAAGACATAATCCTGCTGCTGCAGCTTAGCTTGGGCATGGATAAGTTGCGTTTTTAGCTGCATGTTTTCACGGCGTAGCGCTTCTTTGGACTGCAAGCTGCCGCTCGACCAGTGTTTTGCATAACTTGGTAATAACGACAGCTCATAAATAGGCTGCATGGCGGCATGGGTGGTCAAGCGTATCGGCTTAAACCATTCTGGATTTTTGCTATCAAACCACATCAATACCAGCGCCACTATCAATACGATAGCAGTCTTACGAAGCGCGAGCGGCTGACGAGCAAAAATACTTGGAATCATAATTGGTCTAATTTAGAGGTTTTAAGGTGAGCAATATCTGCGACGCGCCATAAGAGCAACAAATATCAGCCTATAGCGTCAGTTTAAAATAATGTCGATATATTATTAGCGACGTTTAGCTGATATCGTTCTGCTATTGCATTTTGGTATGGCTAAATGTCATTAAAGGCAACCTTATTGGCTACCTTTAATAGGAAAAAACAAATAGAATCAAACAATTTTTATAGCGCGGTAATATTTACAACTTAAACAAAAATCATATTTAGGCTTTTGTTGTTGATAAAATCAAGCGCAATACCGCCGCCACGGCTGACACAAGTCAATGGCTCTTCAGCGACCGTTACAGGCAGACCGGTTTCTTTAGAGATAAGCTTGTCTAAATCACGCAGCAATGCACCGCCGCCCGTCAAGACAATACCGCGCTCAGCGATGTCTGATGACAGCTCAGGCGGCGTTTGCTCAAGCGCTGCTTTTACTGCGCTGACGATACCGCTTAATGGGTCGCTGAGGGCCTTTTGTACTTCTTCTGAATTGACTGTAAAGGTCTTTGGTACGCCTTCTGCCATACTACGACCGCGAACTTCAACTTCTAACTGGCTGTCTTCATTTAATGCCGAACCCACTTCTTGCTTGATACGCTCAGCGGTGGTTTCACCAATCACGCAACCATGCGTACGGCGCACATGAGTAATAATCGCTTCATCAAACATATCGCCGCCGATACGAATCGACTCGGCATAGACGCAGCCTGACAGCGCGATAACAGCAATCTCAGTGGTGCCACCACCGATATCAACGACCATTGAACCACTGGCTTCATGCACGGGCATGCCAGCACCGATAGCGGCGGCCATAGGCTCTTCTAGCAACAAGACTTTGCTCGCGCCAGCCGACGATACCGCTTCACGAATCGCTTTACGCTCAACCAACGTCGATTTGCAAGGCACACAAACCACTACGTTGGGGTGTGCCATAAAACGCTTGGCTTTTACTTTAGTGATAAAATGCTTGAGCATTTTTTGTGTCACTTCAAAGTCTGCAATCACGCCATCTTTTAATGGGCGGATAGCCGTGATATTGGCAGGCGTACGCCCTAGCATCTGTTTGGCATCAATACCAACGGCGGCGACAGTAGGGTTTTGGGTACGATTACTACGTAGCGCGACCACTGTAGGCTCGTCGAGCACCACCCCTTTGCCAGGAATAAAGATAAGGGTGTTCGCAGTACCGAGGTCGATTGCGATATTATTTGATAAAAATCCAAACGGGTTCATGGCTAATATATCCAGCGTATTACAAATGAGGCGAATGAGGCGAACGAAATTGACTGAGGGTTACTCGTCAGTGTTGAGCAGGTCGTCGTAAGACATGACCGATGGCGCGAGTTTATCATCGCAGCAAGTCAAACCGAAGCAATAATGATGAAATGAAAAAACTGAGCTAAATTATACCGATTTAGCTCAAAAAAAACACAGAAATTTGCATCAGTACGCTAGGATTTTGCCGTTAAACGCGAAAAGATGTTACAAAGTTTGAAATGACAGAGCAGAGCATGCCATTTAATGAAACATCATTTAATTCAAACACTAACAAGGCGCGATCACCAAGTATTATTGCTGTGGCGGGTTTTGCTAAGACATTTAAAGGCACTTAAAGGCATTTACTTAACGTTTCGCTGAGCAGTGGCTGCATACTGTAACGTATTTCTGAACGCAATGCTGAGCAATTGACAATCAATCCATAACTATTCGGTCAATTTTGTAACGCTCTTATTTGAGTAAAGTTAGTAAAGATACAGCAGCAATCGATGCCCTGCTCTGTAATCTTCGGTGAGATGCTTTATAATAAAGGCACTCTTTATAAAATACTCAGGTAGATCGTTTATTTGCGTGTATTTTAAACATTATTACTTTATTTAGTTATTAGTTGTTAGTCATTACCTATTTTTATCCCTACTCTAATAAAAACCATCCTTCACTGGAGAAACTATGTCACAGCAAACCCTCGCCGCTGAAAGCAATGTCAGCCGCCAAGAAATCTTAGAAGTCGCCCGCCTTGCACGCCTCGGTGTTGATGAAGACACCGCCAGCAGCTACGCCGACGATATCAGCGATGTATTAAAATTGATGCAAACGCTTGGCAGTGTCGACACTACTGGTATCAAACCTTTATCAAACATTCATGAAGTTTGCCAAGATTTGCGCGCCGATGTCGCCAAACACGATATCAATCGCGAGCGCAATCAATCGGTCGCGCCTGCTGTTGAAGCGGGTTTATACCTTGTGCCACAAGTGATTGAATAATTGCCCCAATAACTACCGTATTCCACTTTATTTAATGTTATTCACATTTTGACGGACGACACCTTATGTCTGAACTTCACCTTTTAAGTACCCAGCAGCTGATTACGGGCTTGCAAGACAAACAATTTAGCAGTGCGGAATTAACTGAGCACTATATCAAGCGTATCGACGCGCTCGACAGTAAGATTAACAGCTTTATCACCCACACCTCCGAAACCGCGCGCGCGCAAGCAAAAGCCGCTGATGAAATGCGTGCCCAAGGTGATAAGCGCACACTACTTGGCGTGCCAATGGCGCATAAAGATATCTTTTGTACCCAAGGTGTCTTAACGACTTGTGGCTCAAAAATGCTGCATAACTTTGTGTCACCTTATGATGCCACTATCGTCACCAACATCGATAAAGCCGGCATGATTAGCCTTGGTAAGCTCAATATGGATGAGTTTGCGATGGGCTCGGATAATGAAAGCTCGCATTATGGCGCGGTACACAATCCTTGGAATCTTGAGCGCGTCCCAGGTGGCTCATCAGGTGGTAGTGCCGCTGCCGTCGCCGCAGGGTTTATCCCAGTCGCTACGGCCAGTGATACTGGTGGCTCTATTCGCCAACCTGCTTCATTTTGTGGTTTAACAGGGATTAAACCAACGTATGGTCGTATCTCGCGCTTTGGTATGATTGCTTATGCGTCAAGTCTTGACCAAGCGGGTAGTATGGGCCGCAGTGCGATGGACTGCGCTTACTTATTGCAGCCAATGATTGGTCATGACCCACGCGATGCCACTTCTATCAAGCATGATATGCCAGATTATGTGCAAGATTTAAACAATGCCGTCACTGCCGCTGGCGACACCGCCAAGCCATTAGAAGGCTTACGTATTGGCGTTGCAAAAGAGTACTTTACCAAAGGCTTAGATGCTGAGGTCGAGCAAGCCGTACGGGCAGCGCTAAAACAATACGAAGCGCTTGGGGCGACGATTGTAGAAGTGAACATCACTGACCCTGAAATTACCCTTGCGACTTATTATATGCTCGCACCTGCTGAAGCATCATCGAACCTATCGCGTTTTGATGGCGTGCGTTTTGGCTATCGCTGTGACAACCCAACCGACCTTCTCGATTTATACACGCGCTCACGCT
Organism: Psychrobacter sp. SHUES1; assembly: GCF_001652315.1. Lineage (NCBI taxonomy): Bacteria > Pseudomonadati > Pseudomonadota > Gammaproteobacteria > Moraxellales > Moraxellaceae > Psychrobacter > Psychrobacter sp. SHUES1. The sequence goes on from NZ_LXWA01000097.1 coordinate 42,427, forward strand.
CAGAAGGCTTTGGCCCTGAAGTACAACGCCGTATCTTAACCGGAACTTACGCGCTATCAGCCGGTTACTTTGATGCCTATTACACTAAAGCTCAAAAAGTACGCCGACTCATCGTACAAGACTTTGAAGACGCCTTTGCTAACTGTGATGTCATCGCCAGTCCTACCGCGCCAACAGCAGCTTATAAACTTGCTGAAGACCTTGACCCTGCGACCATGTATTTGGGTGACGTATATACCATCGGTGTCAACTTAGCCGGTCTCCCTGCCCTTAGTCAGCCGGTTGGGTTAACCTCAAACGGTTTACCAATTGGGCTACAATTGATTGGTCAATATTGGCAAGAAAGCAAACTGCTCTCTACCGTGCATTTATTTCAGCAGCATACCGACCACCATTTACAACACTCTACCATCGCGAAGGAGACGGTATAATGAACACAGCAACTACTACTGATAATGCCGCTCACCAAGGAATCGTCCGCAAAGAGCTGTTTGTCGACGGCTATGAAGTGGTCATCGGGATTGAGATTCATTGCCAACTTAATACTGAAAGTAAAATATTCTCCAGCGCGCCGACTGACTTTGGTCACGAACCAAATACCCAAGCCAGTATCGTTGATTTAGGACTGCCTGGCGTATTGCCTGTATTGAATACGGGCGTGGTCGATCGTGCCTTAAAGTTTGGTATCGGTGTCAATGCTGAATTAGGTCTATTTAACACCTTTGACCGTAAAAACTACTTCTATCCAGATTTGCCTAAAGGCTATCAAATCACCCAAATGGCCAATCCTATCGTTGGCAAAGGTTACATCGATGTGGTGGTCAATGAAGGCGAAAAAAACGAATATCCGAAACGCATGGGCATCACCCGCGCGCACCTAGAAGAAGATGCGGGTAAATCCGTACACGATGCCGTCGATGGCATGACGGGTGTCGATCTTAACCGTGCTGGAACGCCATTAATCGAAATCGTCTCTGAGCCTGACATGCGCTCAGCTGCCGAAGCGATTGCTTATATCAAAGCCATTCACCAGCTGGTCACATGGCTTGATATCTCAGATGCGATTATGGCAGAAGGCTCATTCCGCTGCGACTGTAACGTCTCTGTGCGTAAACCGGGCGCAGATTTGGGGACACGTACGGAGCTGAAAAACCTCAACTCATTCCGCTTTATCGAACGCGCCATCAATCGTGAAATCGAGCGCCAAATCGACATCATCGAGGACGGCGGTAAAGTTATCCAAGCGACGATGCTATACGACCCTGAGCGCGATGAAACCCGTACCATGCGTACCAAAGAAGACGCCAACGACTATCGTTATTTTCCTGATCCTGACTTACTGCCCGTACGTATCGAGCAGCATACGGTCGATGCCATCAAGGCTGCGATGCCTGAACTACCTGTTGCTCGCCGTGCACGCTTTGAAGAAGCGCTTGGACTATCAGAATACGACGCTCGCATCTTGACCGGTAGCCGTACGCTCGCCGATTATGTTGAAAATGTCGTCGCTGAGGTCGGGCAACAAGACGCCAAAATGGCGGCTAACTGGGTCATGGGTGATCTACTCGGTGCCCTTAACAAAGATGATAAAGACATCGCCGACTCGCCTATCAGCGCCAAGCAATTGGCTGGCATGCTGGCACGTATCAAAGATGACACTTTATCGGGCAAATTGGCCAAAAAAGTCTTTAGTGCACTTTATGAGCGCGAAGGCGGCGATGCTGATGACGCTGCTGATAAAATCATCGAAGAAAAAGGGCTTAAGCAAGAAACCGATACGGGCGCAATTAAAGCCATCGTTGAAGAGGTTATTGCCAAAAACCAAGCGATGGTCGACGAGTATCGCGGCGGTAAAGAAAAAGCCTTTAACGGTCTGGTTGGGCAAGTGATGAAAGCCAGCCGTGGCAGTGCCAACCCGCAACAAGTCAACCAAATCCTAAAAGAGCTATTGGGTTAAGGTTGAATAACTGTGTATGCAACTGACTATGATAAGTAAAATGTGATTGTAGATTTTGGCTAAAATAAATAGCCCTTGCAATATGCATAATTTTGCGTAAAATAGTCAGTCATTCGGGGCGTAGCGCAGTCTGGTAGCGCACTACACTGGGGGTGTAGTGGTCGCAGGTTCAAATCCTGCCGTTCCGACCAAACATAGTAGTTAAACAAAAAAGCCAACCATTGATATCAATGGTTGGCTTTTTTTATGCTCATTATTCTTCACTAAGTATTATAAAGACGCTTTAGTGATCGCACTTAGCGCTTCATTGATGACAAAGACTTTGGATTTGATGTCTTTAAAACCAAATGAAGTCAGTCTTTGGCTATGCTTTTCTAAATATCTGTTGGCATCGTCCAAATTATCAAACACATAGATACCGCCCGCTTCTTGCGTTGCTTCATTTTCTGTCCATAGCTTATAGACCAAACCGTTTTCGGTTGCGATATCTTCAGCCAACTCTTTCATGGCATCAAAAAACGCACTACCAAAAGGGCCACTATAAGGAAAGTCGATTTGCAAAAGGTATTTCATAATTTAATCCTCTGTATTACTGAAGGGTTGGCAATCATACATTCTGTCAGATGACTACAATCTTAACATATTACGATTCGCTATAGACTTTTAGTAAGCAAGTCGCTAGGGTAAATACTTTATATTTACTCTGGTTTGTCCTATGTTGGAGCTTACGCCGCGCCTTGATAGCTATGCACCTTGGGAAGCTTATCGGCGACCTTTTGTGCGTGATTTGGCGTATGTACTCGCCTGCCCTAACGTCTTGACGACGTGGTTGGATTTCGCACCGCATCAAACTACCCACAAAGTTGCAATACATAGCGCAGACTTTTGGCAACAGCAGTTTGAAGCTTATAAGCCGCGTTTAAAAGAGTTGGATACCACCAATGACTATCAGGCATTAACCCGCTATTTATTAAAACTTCCTAGCCCCAATCGCTTGGGTTTTCACTTTGAAGGATTGTTATCGTTTTGGCTAGAAGATGGCTTTGCACGCAAATTACATCGGTACGAGACGCTTGCCAATAACGTGCAGTTATACAATGGCAAGCAGACAACAGGCGAGCTTGATTTGATTTTGTATAATCATGAAGACAATCTGGTTGAGCATTGGGAATTAGCGATTAAGTTTTTTATGGGGTCAGCGCCGTTTGCGCCGATAAATTGGGTCGGTATCAACTCCAACGATAATTTACAGCGCAAAATGACCCATATGCAAACCAAACAATTTCGTACAGTATGGCTAGATACCGAGGCACATGGACAAGTGAAGATTGATAAACGTTATGGCGTCATTAAAGGACGTTTCTTTTTGCCAATTGGCACTTATAATTTTAATTACCCTGCGTGGCTAGCGCCAAGCTTTCCGATGCACGAATGGTGCGATAAAACTGATAATGCCACGCTTGCAACGATTGATGTAACCGCATTACGCGCCGCCCATTATATTGAATGGTTTAGCAAGCGCGACTTTTATGACAATCGTCAGTTATCCCTTATCTATTCTGAAAACGGTATTTTAAGAACAGGATTATATTTTGAAGGTGACAGGCTGATTGTGATTTATCCTAAAAAGCCTGACCCAGCAAAAGACATACGTTAAGCTTTTATTATAAACTTAATAACTCTCAATTACCTGCATCAGCTCATATCTGAGCATATCAGCACTCGGCATGCGTTCGGCATGAAAGCGCACGATAGCAATACCGGCACTGGCAAGCGCTTTGTCTTTTTTATCGTCCGCCTTTTGCCGCGCTTTACTATTATGCGTCCAATCATCAAGCTCGATGGCCAGCAAGGTAGTCTGTGCATCGATGTCCACGATGACATAGTCGACGCTTTGGCGACAAATGCGGTTAAACCAAAAGCTACGCTCCGAGGTTTCGTCACTGTTTGCTTCGATGATACGAGACAGCTGAACTTGCACAAAAATATGATATTCGGGCAGCGCATTTTTTAACTTTTTAAAAAAGATGACTTCCGTATCGGTCATGATAGGCATCGGCGCAAATGGCCAAATAGCCAGCTCATCACCGCGCACAGGTGGCGGCTCAGGCTCAGTGGAATGCTTATTAGAAAACAGTTTTGGCAGGGTGATCAGCCCAACAAATCCAACTGCTAATATTAAAAATATAACGCCAAATGACATGGTTTTACCTTATACATAATGAAAGCCGTCAGCTACGTAGAGGATGTCATTAAATAAAATGACGACACATAGCTAACCGCGACAGGGCAGCCTTTATAGGCTGACAGGTTATACAGTACAGAAAAGAACAGGAAGAAACAGAAAATAGCGGCGCACATCGTAACCAAGCTGGCCCCAATCGGCAAACGATAAAACAAAAAACACGACAATAGATGTCGTGTTTGAATAAAATTAACGAGAAAGATAAAAATACAAACGGGCGTAATTAAAATCGCACGGTTTATTTAGTGCTAATGGCTATCATATTACAGCAATTTAAATTTATTTTAGCGCCAGTATAAAACCCAAGCACTGGTGGTATTCACTTTCGGGTCGCTATTAATCTTATCTTTTAGCGCCAAAGCGGCGACTTTGCCGCGCTCAGGGCCAACGATAACGCGCACACCACGACTGGTAGGACTGGTTTTGACTTGATAACCCGCTGATTGGAATTTTTTTGCCAACTCATCCGCTTTGGCTTGGTCATTCGCGAGTGCCACTTGTACGCCAAAACTGCCTTTAGCATCGGTTTCTTTCACCTCTTTACGGGCTGCGCTCAGTTTCTGCTGCGCTTCACGCTTGGCATCGGCAGATTTCTTGGCTAACGCTTCTTCTTTTTGACGCTTTTCTTCACGCGCTTTTTCAGCCGCTGCTGCTTCACGTGCTAGGCGATCTACCTGCTGACGCGATGGGATGGTAATATTTTGACCCAGTTGTAGCGAGGTCGACGGTGAAAGGTTATTTGCTTGTGCCAAGACTTCTACGGGCATATTGTGTTGCCGTGCCAGTTTAATCAGCCCATCACCTTTTTTTACCTGATAATCCGTAGGCGATTTTGGCGCTTCATTTTTAGCGACTTCTGCAGCTTTTTGTTTTTTCTCAGCTTCAGCTTGTTTTTTAACCTCTGCCTGCTTTTTTGCTTCCGCTGCCTTTTTACTCTCTGCTAGCTTTTTAGCGGCTGCTTGTTCTTTAAGCACAGCTTGGCGCTGGGCTTCTTGTTGCGCTTGAGCGGCTTTTTTCTGCTCACGGGCACTATTATCATTCTCAGCTGCCGTAGCAGTATTATTGCTATCCTTACTAGGTTTGGTCGCTGTCAAGGTATCTGTTTCAGTGTCTTTACTGTCCTCGGCTTCTTTGTCTTTAGCAGGTGCGGTGCTCGCCAAATACTGCTGGCTTTCAGCGCGCGCTTTGGCCAATGCTTGCGCTTCAGCTGCCTCTTGTTCGCTTAAGAATTTCTGCGCACGCCTTTCTTGCTCTGCAACGCGGGCGGCGCGCTCTTTTTGTTTTTGTGCCAAAATGCGCTTTTCAGTCTCGATATCAGTCGTCAAGGGCTGTGGAGATTCTTGCGCCGGGCTTTGTTTTTCTATCATCGCTGAAGCAGGTTTTGTTTTATTGCTATCGCCAATTTGTTGCACCATGGCGTATAGCATCACGCTACCGCCGATAATCATCCCAATGCCCAATAAGGCTTGTCTCGAAAAGTTCATCCGTTTACGTCTCTTAGTTGGTAATAAGGTTGATTGAGCGGCGCAACTGTCGTCCCAAGCTATGTTTATATAGCTTTAATAAACAATTTTGAAACTTAATATCGCCGCCAGTTATGTCCAGCCACTTCTCAAATGCTAAGACAAGCTGTTTATAGCCATTTTAATTTGTACATAGCATTGTATAGCAGTATGGTAAAGCAGTTTGATTATAAAGCATATTTTTTATACTGTCTGCCCTCACACTCCTGCTAAGACTAACATTAAATCAGTATGATTTTAATTTAAATTATCAGCATCAAGACCCGCTAGCGCCTCGCCAATCGTATGGAACGAGCCACATACCACGATTAAGTCCTGCGCTTGGCTACATTTCATAACGGCAGCGGTGGCTTCTGATAAACGTTTAAACGCATGTACTTGTGCCTTATCAACATAACTCGCTAAGATACCTTGTAGCTGCTCTGTGCTTGCTGCACGTGGATAATCAATCTCAGCGATAAACCAATCGCTAATCGGCAAGCCCGCTTCAGTCAAACGCTGCACGACTTTCTTAATATCCTTATCGCCCAACATAGAAAACAGCATTTTAATGTTGGCAGGTTTACTACTTAAGTGTGCGCAACTATTTTGCGTTGCTAGATGCTGCTGCCAAAGCGGTAATAATTGCGCCAATAAAAACTCAACGCCTTGCTCGTTATGCGCCACATCAAACAGCCAATGACGGTTGTGGGTCTCACGATAGTCAAAGCGACCGGCAAGCTTGACCGTCTGCAATGCCTGTTCAATAGCACTTTTATCAATATTTAATGGGCTTGCCAGCACCGCTGATAAAGCATTGGCGGTATTGGTCAATGACAGTGCTGGACGCGGTAGTTGCATAGTGACAGCAGCATTACTATATTGCCAAACGTCGGTATCCACTTCACGATAATCAAAGTCTTGCCCAGCTTGATAACAAGTTGCCTGATGCGTAGCAATCGCTTGCTGTACACTAGCTGGCATCGCAGTAGCACCATAAATTAAGGGAATACCATCACGTAAAATACCTGCTTTTTCACGGCCAATATCTTCGACATTATCGCCTAGCCAATCGACATGATCGATAGCGATATTGGTAATCACCGCCATATCAGGATCAATGATATTGACCACATCTAAGCGACCACCGAGCCCCACTTCTAACACCCAGACATCGCAATCTGCTTCAGCAAAGATTAATAATGCTGCCAATGTTGTCATTTCAAAAAATGATAAGGTTAAAGCGCACTGTAACCTTGCCGTTTCTACTTTGCTAAAGGCATCAATCAACGTCTCATCACTGACCATCTCGCCATTGATACGCACGCGCTCGTTAAACACACTCAGATGCGGTGACTGATACAGCGCCGTTTTATAACCTGCCGCTTGGCACATCTGCGCGATGACCGCGGTCGTTGAGCCTTTACCATTGGTGCCCGCTACGGTAAATACATAAGCATCGTCTTTGGCTGACTGTACCACGCCTAACGCCTCAGCAACCGGCAATACGCGTGACAAGCCCATATCTATCGCCGAGACATGAATTTGCTGCATATAATCAAGCCATTCGGTCAAACTCGAGTGCTGATTAGGAATATTAGAATTAGAAACGGTAGAGTCAGACATGGGCAGAACCTATATGAAATTTTTCGGGAAAATAGAGAATGAGAAAATACTTAATTAGGAAATAGAGACAGTATATAACTACCTAGCCAAAAAGCAAAAATAGCATTTACCGTGATTAACGATAAATGCTATTAAGTCATAACGATCTCGATTGCCTGTTTACTAAACCAGCTCAGCACATGTTAAGCATCAACATTAGGCACGCGGCATAGTTTTGCTAGCAGACGGTAAATGGTATCAATGAGCTGATGACGGTGCACCACTTCATCAACCACGCCATGCTCTAACAAGAACTCGGCACGCTGGAACGGCTCTTCTAGCGTCTCGCGCACCGTTTGTTCAATCACGCGCTTACCAGCAAAGCCAATCATGGCCTTTGGTTCTGCCAAATGGATATCGCCAAGCATAGCAAGCGATGCCGTCACTCCGCCATAAACAGGATTGGTCAATACTACGATATATGGCACACCAGCTAAGCGCAAACGCTCAATCGCCGCCGCCGTACGAGCCATTTGCATCAAGGATAGCAGACCCTCTTGCATACGCGCGCCGCCAGAGGCCGCAAAGCAGACTAAGGGTACTTTATCTTTAAGGGCTTTTTCAGCGGCTTCTACAAAACGGTCGCCAACCACCGAGCCCATAGAGCCACCCATAAAACGGAAGTCAAAGGCACACGTCACGATATCAAGATTGCGCAATTTACCATACATCACAATCAGTGCTTCAGACTCGCCGGTTTTGTCTTGTGCTTCGCTCATGCGCTGCGGATACGGCTTACTATCCACAAAGCTCAATGGGTCTTTGGCAGTAAACTGCTGTCCTAGCTCACCCTCTACCTGGTCGAGCAGCCAGTTTAAGCGCTCACGAGCACTCATCGGTAAATGATGGTCACAATGCGGGCAGACATAGCAATTGAAAATCAGCGCCGTATTGGTAATCATCGAATGACAGCTGCTACACTTGGTTGACGGTTCAGTTTCGACAGCCGTCAAAGGTGCGGTCAGTTGCTGTTTAATGCCCGGTATCGGGCGCTCAAACCATGATTGCCCAGCGGAACTGCCATTTTTTTCAGTCGTGCTTGTTTCAGTATTATTTGCAGTGGTCATATCAGATTTTGTTATCGTATCAGTCATAATATTCGCCATTATCAAAGGCTTATCGACAAGTTGGCCAGCTTGGTTTAATTGGCTTATTCTCTTGTCCCTAAGAAGTCCGTTTATAAGAATCAATTTAAAAGTCACATATCGTTATAACAAACATCAGCAGTTATAAAGCACGCTTATGCGCAACTGTAACAATTTATATGTGATGTTAGTTTACACACGTAAACTAACTTTAGCAAAGTCATTTGCCTGTGTCTTTATAAACATTGTTATAAAAATTGCGCTAGCCTTCTAAGCCTTTCAAATTTTGATACCAATAAACTCGATATAATCTTAGGCGGTTAAACTATCAAGTGCGCCGCGTAGCTCGTCCATTTTTACCATAATTTTTTGCTGAGCAGCTGCAACCGCAGTCGCATCTTTAGCATCGATATCAGCAAAGTTTTGCACCAGTGCACTTCCAACGATAATACCATCGGCGTGCTGACCGATCGCTTTGGCAGAGGCCGCATCACGAATGCCAAAGCCCACACATACTGGCAAATCGGTCTCGGCTTTAATCGCTTGCACTTGGGTAGCCACATCATCGGTATCGAGCGTCGCCGAACCGGTCACGCCTTTTAATGACACATAGTAAATATAACCACCGCAATGGGTCAGTACTTGCTCGCGGCGCTCAGGCAAAGTCGTTGGCGATAATAAAAAAATCTCATTCATCGCATGCTCAGTCAAATGCTGCGTAAAGCTGCCCGCCTCTGCTGGTGGTAAATCAACCATTAAAATACCATCGACGCCTGATTGCTCGCATAAGGCGACAAAATTGTCATAACCGATGATTTCCACGGGATTCAGATAGCCCATTAGGATAATCGGCGTCTGCGTATCTTGTTTGCGGAATTCTGCCACCATGTTTAGCGCATCACGCGTACTAGTACCGGCTGCTAAGGCGCGCTCGCCAGCTAATGCAACAGTTGGGCCATCGGCCATTGGATCAGAAAACGGCAAGCCTACTTCAATCATATCTGCGCCATGCTCAACCAAGTCGTGTAGTAAGCCAACAAAGTTACCAGGCGTTGGATCGCCTGCCATGACATAAGGAATCAGGGCTTTTTTATTTTGGGCTTTTAAGGTTTCAAACGTACTTTCAATTCGGGTCATAGTGGTTCTCTTATAATTTTAAAATGAGTTTGTTGTCATTGAATCGCGTAAAGCTCGCATCTGTTTAATAGACTTATCAAAACTCGCTTGAGCGGTTTCTATGATGGCATCGATTTGAAACAATATGTCAGCATCTAACTGACTAATAAGCGATTTCTGATGCCAAGTCTCAATATGTACTAAGCGTTTTACATAAACCGAATCTGGTAAGTTTTGGCATTTATTAATTAAGAATTCTCGCCAAGGCATTTCTCTTTTTTCATCACCATTGCAAATATTGCATGCCAGCACAAAGTTATAGATTTCATTAGTACCGCCATCTTTTACAGCCTGCAAGTGGTCAAGATGACCTTTGCGACTATTCGGATCAATTACTATATCGCAATAGGCGCATTTATTATCAAAATAATTCCAAACTTGCTGCTTCTGAGATTTGTTAGGGTGAGTATCTATAACCTGTAGTAGGCTACGTTTAATCTGGTTTTTCGCCATAGAGGGTGTGACTTTTGCCATCTTACTAATTCTCTGATTTTTCAAAATTAAATAATATAAATATATATTGTGAACCCTCTATTAAACTTAATAGAGGGCACTATCAAACTAAATGAAAAATATTAATGATTTTTAAGCTAGAAAACGAATCTATAACTCAATCCCTTCTGCCTTCATTACTGAATGCAAATCCTTATCGCCACGACCTGACATATTAACGATGATGCTTTGCTCAGGCGTCATGGTTTTAGCCAGCTTCAGCGCGTAGGCGACCGCATGAGCAGATTCAAGCGCAGGGATAATGCCTTCTTTACGCGTCACTTCATGAAAGCCCTCTAGCGATTCTTTATCGGTACAGCCAACATATTCAACACGCTTCATGTCTTTTAAGAAGCTGTGCTCAGGGCCAACGCCCGGATAATCAAGACCCGCTGAGATAGAATGTGTCTCTTGGATTTGGCCTTCATCGTCCGCCATCAAATACGTACGATTGCCATGCAATACGCCGATACGGCCAGCGGCCAATGGCGCTGAATGGCGACCCGTTTCTATACCGTCGCCCGTTGCTTCGACGCCATACATTTTGACGTCAGTATCATTTAGGAAATCAAAGAATAGACCAATCGCGTTTGAGCCACCACCAACACAGGCAACCAAGGCATCAGGTAATTTTCCCGTTTTTTCTAAATGTTGAATACGGGCTTCTTTACCGATAATCGCTTGGAAATCACGTACCAGTAGTGGATAAGGGTGCGGCCCTGCAACCGTGCCAATGATATAATAAGTCGTATCAACGTTAGTCACCCAGTCGCGCATGGCCTCGTTCATGGCGTCTTTCAGCGTCCGCGACCCTGAAGTTACTGGCACCACCGTCGCACCGAGCAAACGCATACGATAAACGTTCATCTTTTGGCGTTCGACATCATCGGCACCCATATAAACAATACACTCTAACCCTAAGCGCGCAGCTATCGTGGCCGTTGCGACGCCATGCTGTCCTGCGCCGGTCTCAGCGATGATACGTTTTTTACCACACATCTTGGCAAGTAGTGCCTGCCCAATGGTGTTATTTACCTTATGCGCGCCCGTATGATTTAAGTCTTCACGCTTAAAGTAAATCTGTGCGCCGCCAATTTCATCACTTAAACGCTTGGCATAATAAAGCGGCGTTGGGCGACCAACATAATTGACCAAATCATTATGATACTCTTCCCAAAATGCCGGATCGGCTTTGACTTTGGTGTATAAGGTTTCAAGCTCTTCAAGCGCTGCCATCAGGGTTTCAGACACAAAACGACCGCCGTGAACGCCGAAATGTCCGCGCGCATCAGGATATTGGTTAAAGTCTTGGACGTTTTCTGGATTGGTAAAGGTATTGATAGCTTTAGCCGTGGCAGATACATCTTTGCTTGCGACATGACTCATGATAATTCCTACTATAATAAGTGGTATTTTTTAGAATAAATAAAGGGAAAGATTTTAGGTAATGAGCTACTTAACAAATAGAAATCCACCGTTAAAAAGCTAATTACTGATATTCGAAGGTTCGCTCGGCGTCTCGTTTTGCCATCGGTCGCGTTTAACTGCTTTCATAAAGGCACGCATTTTGGCAGCGTCTTTTTTACCTTTGCCCAACTCAATTCCGCCGCTGACATCGACGGCATAAATCGGCAGCTCTAAAGTAGCAGCGACATTGTCGGCATCAAGCCCGCCCGCTAAAATAATAGGCAGCGAGCTGTCTTGCGGTAGCAAACTCCAGTCAAATCTGGCACCTGTGCCGCCATACTTATGCGGATGGTAAGCATCGAGCAAAATACTGTTCGCGCCAGCGGCAGCAAACTCATCAATTTGAGCACTTACGCTAGCAGTGGTGTGCTGCTCGGTATTGATACGTAAGGCTTTTATCCAGCGTTTATTGACCGCGCTTGCCATTTGCTGACACTGCTCAGGCGTTTCATCACCGTGAAATTGAATGATATCAAAAGGGACACGATTTGCCAGTTCAATCAGTTCCGCTCGCGGCATATTGACCACCAAGGCCACCACACTGATAAAAGCGGGCAAAGAAGCACTTAGCAATTGTGCCTGCTCGATAGTAACAGCGCGCGGACTCGGTGGATAAAAAACCAAGCCGACGGCATCGACACCCAACTGAGCAGCCATTTTAATATCACTAGGCTGGGTAAAACCACAAAACTTCACCTGCATAATGTGACCTTAGATATAACATCAAATAGACATGACACTAAATATAACGTTGATAGATTGGCTCGAATACATAGACGACGATAAATATTGATTGCCAACGCTAAAAAGCAAATATGATGATTTGTTAATTGAATAGCAAATCCATTGCATCCAAAAACTTATCCTAGCATACTTTTATTCACAGTTTTGTTTATGATTGCGATTGATTAATATAGGAAAGGTGGAATGTCTAAAACGGTGGCGGCAACGTCTCAGCACATTGCTAGCAATAATACGACGAGTGCAAACCCTGCCCATTACTTAATGTGGTTTCGTCGTGACCTGCGAGTTCATGACAATACGGCATTGGCAGCGCTTTGCGAGCGTGCAAATAAGGATAATGCGCGAGTCAGCGCTATTTTTTTTATAACGCCTGAACAGTGGCACGCGCATGATATGTCACTCACCCAGCTCGATCATATCGCTCGCAGCTTGCCACTCTTAGCAACCTCTTTGCAAAAACACTTAAATATCAACTTAACCGTACAAGTCTGTGCCAGCTTTTCTGACTGTGTTGAGACGCTAAGCACGTTGTGTGAGGTAAATGATATCAGCCTTGTCATGGCAAATCATGAGTACGAAGGTAATGAGATTGAGCGCGACCAAGAACTAACCAACCAACTTGCTAAATCCGATATCAAATTTATCCGCTGGCACGACCAATGTATCTTGCCACCAAAAACCATTACCACCAATGACGATAGCATGTATCAGGTCTTTACCCCATTTTATAACAAATGGCGGCACACTTTAGATGTTAGCAGCTTACAAATGCACCAAGCCATGGCGGTAAACTATCAGTCAAAAAGCAGCCAGTCAAAAAGCAGCCTAAAAACTGCAAAAGACAGCGCTCATACTGTTAAAGACATAGAAAAACTCAGTAAAAAAGCCGTCGAAGATTATCAAAAACGGTTAGAGACCGCCGTAGAGTATCAGCACATTGATTTTGGCGCTCAGCTTGAGCACGCTAGAACGGCTTATCCAGCGGGTGAAGGAGCTGCGTGCCAACGTTTAGAGGATTTCATCGCTGATGATATCGATAACTATGACATCAGCCGCGATGTGCCAAATTTGCAAGCGACCAGCCAACTCTCAGCCTATCTCACTATTGGCGCAATAAGCCCAAGACTTTGCTATCTGCAAGCCACAAAAGCATTAGAGAGATTACAGGATAATGATAGCAACAATTTCGATAGCTTTGATAAGTCCGATAACAACGATATTAATCGCTGGATAAGTGAGCTGGCGTGGCGTGACTTTTATCGTCATGTTTTAGATGATAAGCCCGAGCTTATTCGCCATAAAGCTTATAAAGAAGAGACCGATAGCAAGATTCACTGGTCATATAATCAGGATGATTTTAAGGCATGGTGCACAGGCATGACAGGCGTGCCATTGGTCGATGCGGCCATGCGCTGTCTCAATGCGACCGGGTTTATGCACAATCGCTTGCGCATGGTAACGGCGATGTTTTTGACCAAGGATTTATTAATAGATTGGCGCTTGGGTGAGCGCTACTTTATGCAGCAGCTGATAGACGGTGATTTTGCGTCCAATAATGGCGGCTGGCAATGGAGCGCGTCAACAGGCACAGACTCCGCACCTTACTTCCGTATTATGAACCCTTTTAGCCAAGCTAAGAGTCATGATGCTGATGCATTATTTATTAAGACTTGGCTGCCAAAATTAAAAGACGTACCAAGCAGTATTTTGCATAGTGAAGATAAAATGCGTAAAGCGCTCACAAAGGGCGGTCAGTTTGCTGACATTGCTTATCCTGTGCCGATGGTTGAGCATAAAGTAGCCCGGCAACTGGCGATTGCTGAATTTAAAAAACAACGCTGACATTTTTAACAAAAAGCGCTAGTTTTCTACTTGAGCTACCTCTTGTGGCGTACTGCCAGTTTGCACCAAACTGCTTTGTGCTGCACTATCTATATCGATAGCTGGCTTTACTATTCGTGTCTGAATGGTATAAATAGCATACGCAAGACAAGTAAAGCTTATGATGAGCAGCACCCACGTCGCAAAAGGTAGCGATTCTTTTGCTTTAGGCTGCTTGATTAATTCGCGTTTCTCATGAACGGAGGGCTGATTATTGGAAGTTGTCATATACGCCACCTCTTATATCATATAAGCTTATTTCAACGACAGCATTTATAAGGCTGTCGTTAATGATAAATAAGTCCTGCTATATAATATAGTAACCCTATTGCCAATAAATTCAAGCAACATCTGTTAAGTGGTGTAGCGTTTCGTTAACCCATTTTAAGTATTAAGCCGTTGGCATTTGACACGCCCCTGCACCCTGCGTGGTTACCGTTACCACAGCACCGGTCAATGAAAACAACTGCTGCAATTGGGTTTGCGCATTTTCTAATGCTAAATTCATCACATCACCGCGGCAAGCACGCTCAAGCACTTCTTTTTTCGCCATACTTTGCGCTTGTTGCAAGATCTTTGGATCAACCTGCATCATACCAAAAGCGCCAGTCTGCCAATCATAGATTTCGATATCGTCTAAATAAATAGAAAATATTTCTGACGGCGGCAAGGTGATATTGATTTGCGGCATCATTGAGACAGGCGTATTAGCATCAGCTTCCTGCAGCTGTTCAACATCAATCTCTGGCTGCACCACCTGTACCATCTCTGGCGTTAACGCACTCAAATCAATCCCTGCTTCTACGCGCCCGCGTGCAATAAACAAACCCTTTTGCTCATCTTGCCACAGCTTCATCCAGCTGCCTGGTTTTTGGCTAGTGATAACGGTATCGACACTAAACGCCACCGTCTCTAAACGATTTAATTTTTGAATTTGCATAACCACCCCTTCACGGGTAATGGTTTCTATCGGTTTTTCCTTAGTGAGGTTTTGCGCGCTGTATATCGCAAAAGCGAGCGCAGCAAGACCGATAAGCAATACCAGCCACGATAGCATCGAGATGGGTTTTTTTGCTTGCGGGTGCTTGGCATTATTATTAGCCGCGGGAGAGTGATTATCAGGGTTGACCATGCAAACTACCTCAAGATTTTATATTAATTCTTATCAGCATAAAATTGCTAAATACCAAACCTTTAATGCTAGTTGTTTATAAGCATTTCAAGCAGTTACTACCATTCTCCTACATAATTAATGAGTTTCTTGCCACTTTAAAAAATAGCTTTTGCTTCACTATTTATCCCTTTATTCTCTTATGTCCAAAATCTATAAATCGTGCTGCTTTATCAGCTAACCAGAGTTTTATCTTTGAGTCTCCAAAATTGGCAATTTTTGAATTAAACAATCAGCTTATTTTTAGCATTGTTATTGAGTTTAGCCACTGTTTGAGCTGAAACAACAAAAAGTCATTGCGTCTTAGGCGAACTTTACCTAACATAGTCAGATTGTATAAGCAAAATGTTGGCATGCACCCATTTTTCTGGCTTTTTTGCCAAAAATATGACGCTGTCGATATGGATGTATTCATACAAAAATAAAAGTTTCACCCTTTTTGTAAGGCGTTTTATAAACGCACTTTCTAATAACGTGCTGCTTGTTGCAGTACTTTTTAGCTAGGCAGGTCCTAGACTATTACCAAGTGATAAAAGGTAAGCTTGCGTCGGCTATCAAAGCACACGCTAAATATCCTCCTATTTCTTATTTATTTTATCGTTGATAAGGTTCCGCTTTATTTATGAAAGCCAGTCAATTTTTGTTTGCCACGCTAAAAGAAACGCCCAGCGACGCTGATATCGCCTCAAGCCAACTCATGGTAAGAGCAGGTCTTATTCGTAAAATCGCTTCTGGATTGTATATCTGGCTGCCGATGGGTTTGCGCGTGTTGCAAAAAGTCGAACGCATCGTTCGCGAAGAGATGCAAAACGTCGGCGCTCAAGAAGTGCTGATGCCAATGACCCAGCCTGCCGAGCTTTGGCAAACGACCGGGCGTTTTAATGACTATGGTCCTGAGCTGTTACGCTTTAAAGACCGTCATGACCGCGATTTTGTCTTGGGGCCGACGCACGAAGAAGTCATCACCAACCTTGCTCAAGGTGAGCTGCGCAGTTATAAGCAGTTGCCGATTACCTTTTTCCAAATCCAAGGTAAGTTCCGTGACGAGATTCGTCCACGTTTTGGCGTGATGCGTGCGCGTGAATTCACCATGAAAGACGCTTACTCGTTCCACGCTGACCAAGCGTCTTTGGCAAAGACTTACCATGAGATGTACGACGCTTATACGCGCATCTTTACCCGTTTGGGTTTAGATTTCCGTGCCGTGCAAGCGGATACCGGTTCTATTGGCGGTTTTGCGTCGCATGAGTTTCATGTGTTGGCAGACAGCGGTGAAGATGATATCGCTTTCTCTGACGTTTCTGATTATGCAGCCAACGTTGAGCTTGCCGAATCGGTCAGCACCGCTGAGCGTCAGCCACCAAAAATGGAACGCGAAGACGTTTTAACAGAAGACATGACCAGTTGTAAAATGGTTGCTGAGCATCTAGGCGTACCGTTAGAGACGACGGTGAAAACCTTAATCGTCCACGGTCATACCGAAGATGATGAACCGCAATTAATCGCGATTGTCTTACGCGGTGACCATCAGCTAAATACCATTAAAGCGGAGAAAATCGAAGAAGCCAATGTACCGCTAACGATGGCTTCTGATGAAGAGCTTAAAGCCGCTGGTTTGCATAAAGGCTATATCGGCGTTGATTTGGATATGCCCGTATTCGTCGATCGCTCGGCAGCTTCTTTGTCGGATTTTGTCTCGGGCGCAAACGCAGTCAATAAACATACCATCGGTATGAACTGGGTGCGTGATGCCAGCATTACCCGCGTCGTTGATGTGCGCAATGTACAAGAAGGCGATCCTTCTCCTGACGGTAAAGGCAGCCTAAAAATCAAACGCGGCATCGAAGTCGGTCATATCTTCCAGTTGGGTGATAAATACTCGCAAGCGATGAATGCGACTGTCTCTGGTGAAGATGGCAAGCCTGTGACCATGATGATGGGTTGCTATGGTATTGGCGTCAGTCGTATCATCGCGGCTGCTATCGAGCAGAACAACGATGAAAACGGCATCATGTGGCCACAAACGCCAAGCGTTGACGATTCAATTGCGCCGTTTGAAGTCGCTATCATACCGATGAAGTCAAAAGAAGACACCGTCATGCAGACGGCGACCGCGCTGTATGAGGAGCTAAAATCTCAAGGTGTTAACGTCTTGCTTGATGACCGTAATGAGCGCCCGGGCGTGAAGTTTGCCGACCTTGAATTGATTGGTATTCCGCATCGTATCGTGGTTTCAGACCGTAACTTGGCTGAAGGCAAATACGAATACGTCAATCGCCGCGAAACAGAAAAGCAAATGCTGAGCCGCGAAGAAGTGATGGCAAAAGTAAGCGGCAAATAGTTTTTAATAAAACTTGCTCAATAAAAAGCGCCTATCTGATTCAGATAGGCGCTTTTTTTAAACCAAACGCTGCAAAACCAATTTAAATAAAACCATTACCTTACTGGCGAATCAAGCGGCTTGGCTGCGGTAACAACTTTATATCACTGACGCGGCAAGGATTGATATCGATACCGCCGCGGCGTGTATACCACGCACGAACCATCAGCTCGCTTGGCTGATAGTACTGACTCAAATCAGCAAATATTTGCTCGACACACTGCTCATGAAAGCCATTATGCTGACGGAAACTTAAAATATAACGTAACATACTTGCTTCATCAAATGCTTTATTACTGATAATCGAAACCGCTAACGTACCCCAATCTGGCTGATTGGTCACCGGACAATTACTGCGCAGCAAGTTAGAATAAAAGCTAAGCATTTTACCAGCTTCTTTTTCAGAACCTACTGAACCACTTGCTAATAATGACGCGTCAGGATGTTCCGTTAGCGCGACTTTCTCGCTGCTATTGGCAAGCGCGTCATCAATACAAACGCCCTCAGGTTGAGCAATTAACAGCCCTGAATGCTTATCATCTAAGCCACACAACTGAGCGGTTACTTCTGCCTGAACGCATGACGATAAATCTTTAGCAATCAGCGCTTGTACTTCATCCCAACTAGCGAACTCGGTAAAGTTAATACTATTTAAATATAGTTTTAATGACTTTGATTCGACGATAAATGGCGAGCTGGCAGGAACAGCAAAGCGTGCAATAGCCACTTGTGAAACACCTTGTGCATTTAACCAAGACAGCTCAAAGGCGTGCCACCAATCGACGCCCACTGCTAGCTTATCATCTTGCCAGCCAATCACATCGCGCCCTAGATTGCGCGCTATTGGATAGAGGGTCTGGGGACTATACTCAGTTGGATAATCAGTGGTTTGTTCGCCCAAAATACCGTGAATACTCATGGCTACTTCCTAATAGTAAAACTGATGATAGTTAAAATGCTAGAGATTATAAATAGTACTCACAGCAATTTATAAACGAATACGCGAACCATCACTTAATAGTCGATAAGAGATGATATAAAAAATGACGCAAAAGGCAAAGATAGCCGCCATCGAATACCATACATTGACATCAGAATAGCCAAGGATACCGTAGCGGAAAGAGTTCACCATATAGACAATTGGGTTCAACAGCGAAATATTTTGCCAAAATGGCGATAAATTTTCCATCGAATAAAACACCCCGCCAAGATAGGTCAGCGGCGTCAACACAAAGCTTGGAATAATAGAAATATCATCAAATGAGCGCGCAAATACGGCGTTGATAAAGCCGCCAAGCGAGAATAAAACCGAGGTGCCAATCACCGTAAATAAGGTGATAAATAAGTGCTCAATACCCAGCTTGGTAAAAAATAACGCCACAATAAAGACGATGACCCCAACCGCCAGTCCGCGGAAAATACCGCCACTGATATAGCCCGTCAAAATAGCATGCTTAGAGATTGGTGATACCAGCAGCTCCTCAATGCTTGAGTGAAACTTAGCACTAAAAAAGCTCGAGACCACGTTTGAGTAACTGTTGGTGATAATCGCCATCATAATCAGACCGGGCACGATAAACTGCATGTATGGCACACCGCCCATCTCGCCCACGCGCGAACCGATCATTTTACCAAAGATGACAAAATACAGGCTCATCGTAATAACTGGCGGCAATAATGTTTGCGGCCAGATGCGTAATATGCGGCGAATCTCTTTAATCAGCAGGGTGCGAAAAGCAATCCAGCGTTGTGCGAAGTTCATGCGTCATCTCTCCTAAGCAGTCTACGGGCTAATATCAAAACGCTATCACGGCCCGCAGATTGCCTATATGGTTGCTATATTTATAGTGGTCTATTTATGTGGGTAAATTGGAAAAATTATCAATAAAACAGCCTACGAGCTCAAAGGTTCATGCAAGCTTTTATCGACCAAGCGCATAAACAGCTCTTCTAAACGGTTGGCTTTATTGCGCATACTGGCGACCAAAACGCCTTGCTTAGACAACTGCTCAAAGACACCGTTTAGCGACTCCCCTTCTGTCAGGGTCACTTCAAGCGTTAAATCATCGGGTTGTAGCGTGTCAGTGACCCCCGTTAAAGCAATTTGCTTGGTCAATGGCGTCGCCAAATCAAAGACAAAAGTTTCAACCGATAACTGCGCTAATAAATCTTTCATTTCCGTATTAATACGAATCTCACCGTGATCCAAAATAGCGATACGCTTACAAAGCTGCTCCGCTTCTTCCAAATAATGGGTGGTCAAAATAATCGTGGTATTTTCTTCAACGTTAATCTGCTGCATAAATTCCCACATCGAGCGGCGCAGCTCGATATCGACCCCAGCCGTTGGTTCGTCGAGTATCAATAGCTTTGGTTTATGAATCAAGGCGCGCGCAATCATCAATCGACGCTTCATACCGCCTGATAGTTCGCGCGCTTTATTATCACGCTTATCCCATAAGCCTAATGCTTTGAGCAGTTTTTCTGCTCGCGGTTTAGACTCTTTCGCCGCAATACCAAAATAGCCGGCTTGAGTAATCAAAATATCTTCAACTTTTTCAAACTGATTGAAGTTAAATTCCTGCGGTACCACGCCCAAAAACTGCTTGGCTTTTGAAGGTTCAGCCAACAAATCGGTACCAAAGATATGCACACTACCCGCCGTTGGCTTAAACAAGGAGCTAATGATACCAATCATCGTTGATTTGCCCGCACCATTTGGCCCAAGGAGCGCAAAAAACCCACCTTGTGGCACTGTCAAGCTGACATCTTTTAATGCCGAAAACCCGTTGCCATAGGTTTTAGATAAGTTCTGAATAGATAGCGCTGGCACCTCAGACATGAATACCTCTTTATTAGTGATGTATCTATAAAGGAATATAGAAGACGATTCGGGAAAAGTTAGTTTTCTATTATTTGCTCTCGTATCTTACGAGTCTCGTGTCTAGATGTGAGGCTCGCGGTTGCGGATTTCAACATTAGGATGATATAACCACGATATTAATAATATCAATCGTCGCCCACAAAAAAACGCCTACCTCATTAAATGAAATAGGCGCTCTATAAGCTTCTATATATGATTGCTGTTATCCGCAATACTGTAGCGTTTTTAGAATATTTTGACTATATTAAGCAGAATAATGATAAAAAAGCAAAATAGAAGACGATAACTAGTTTACCGTCTCCTGCTGTTTTTTATTACTGTTGCATATAAGTCAGCCAATTAAATTAGCTTGCTTCACCAACCATATAATCCACTGCGTTTTGTACTTCTTCATCAGGGATATCAGCGCCGCCTTTGGCAGGCATAGCGTTAAAGCCGTTGATAGCATGGGTATACAAGGTATCTTTACCTTTAGCGATACGAGGACCCCAAGCACCAGCATCACCTAGCATAGGAGAGCCAAGTAAGCCTGATGCGTGACACGTTTGGCAGACAGCGCTGTAAACTGCTTTACCATCACGCGGACCATCGCCTGCTGCTGGACCTGCAGAACGTGCAGTGACATCACATACTTCGTCGTCCTCAAAGCAGACTTTAGCAACCGGCTGAATACGAGCAATCAAGTTAGGATACAAAGCGATGAGCTTTTGTACTTGTGGCGTATCTTGCGGAATAGGCTCTTCTTCAGCGGCAGGTGCGGCAGCGGCTGTTGCTTCTTCAGCAGGTGCATCTGCATCGGTCGCGTCTGCTTGCGCAGCTTCATCGGTAGCTGCAGCGCCATCGGTAGTATCAGCAGCAGCTTTGGTATCGTCACCCAATTTTTCAGGCAAGTTATCGACAACCTCTTGCCCTTCTGCGACATCAGATACGGTTACAGGCGTGTCTACAACACTTTCGGCTTGGCTCACAGCGATACTAGCGATTCCTAGAATGGCAGCTGCCGATAACATAACTACTTTTCTCATTCGTCACGTTCTCTTATTGCGTATACAAGGGCCGACACGACTTGGACATTCTGTTTGTCCTCCTTTGATAACCAAGCAGTTATCAATAGCAAACAGCCATCCCGCATACGGGCGCGCTTGTAATCGGTGATTATAAATATGAATTCTCCCTAACATTATAAGGGAAAAGACAGGTAGATTGCCATGCCTGTTTGCCGACTATGGTGTTTTTTCTTAAAAAACGCCAATAGCGGTCTTCATTCATTGGCTTTATGACTTTTATTTGTTAGACTAAGCGGTCTTAATTTTTAGACGCCTTTTCGTTCTAACGACAGCCAATTGCACTTATTTATACACGTCATTAGTTAATTGGGTTTTAGTCGATCAATTATGCGCTCGTAGCTCAGTTGGATAGAGTATCGGTTTCCGAAGCCGAGGGTCGTGGGTTCGATTCCCGCCGAGCGCACCAATCATCGTATTTATCCCTTCCTCAGCATTATCCAAAACCTCTACAACACTTTAACGGCAACGCTTTACGCTGTTAACTGCTGCCTATCACTGTGCGCTAACATCGATAAAATGTTGTATATAAAGTTGTTAAATCTATTTAATTTATAAAAACCTACTCTGCATCTTGCAAATTCGCTGTTAGCTGAGCACGGCTGGGGACACGGTGATAATTAATCACGGGTACATCTCCCAAACGGCGCTGACCCGCGGCAAGCTTTTTATCAATAGTAATCATAGCCACTTTTTTATCTTGCTTGCTAATCAGTAAATGATTGGCTTTACGGTTGACACGGTAGTCAGGAAAATACTGCTTAACCAATTCTGCAGTTTTTTGTAGCCCATCATTGAGTGGTGTTTTTGCGCGCCCCGACTTTAGGTTGTGCTTATCGGCAGTTTTAGGCGCGCGCGATTTTGCCAATACCCATAGTCCGATGACAACCGCGAGCAATATGACAAGCCACCAAATACCATCTATCATAGAAGTCTATATCCAATCTTAAAAAGGGATGACTCATGTTAACAGAATTATCACCTGCGTTAATAGCCGAAGTCGAGCGCGCTGCCAAATTGCTGGGCTCAAAACAGCGCATCTGTATTTTAACGGGCGCTGGAATTTCAGCAGAAAGCGGCATTCCAACGTTTCGAGATAAGCAAACAGGCCTTTGGGAAAATTATGTGGCTGAGGACTTGGCAACGCCTGAGGCTTTTGCTCGCGACCCAAAACTGGTGTGGTCATGGTATCAGTGGCGCCGGCAGTTGGTCGCTGAGAAAAAACCAAATCCTGCCCATGAAGCTTTAGCGCAGTGGCAATATCATAGCCAATCTACCGAGCAGCAATTGACGCTTATTAGCCAAAATGTCGACGATTTGCATGAGCAGGCTGGTAGTAATGTCACCCATTTACATGGCAATCTTTGGCAAAATCGCTGCAGTCAATGCGATGCGCCCTACCAAGAGCAATCTAGAGGCTCATATAGCAGTGCCGATACCCTAGATTATAGTGACGCTTTGATTACTTGCTCGCATTGCGATGGCTATATACGTCCCGATATCGTGTGGTTTGGCGAAGCGTTGCCTGTACAAGCCTGGCAGACAGCGGAGGACGCGGCGGCCAATTGTGAAGTGTTTATGAGTATTGGCACCTCAAGTCTCGTTTATCCTGCGGCAGGCCTAGCGCAATTGGCAAAAGAAAACGGCGCTAAAATCATCGAGATAAACCCACATCCAACACCGAATACTATCGTTGATATTACCTTAGCAGAAAAAGCTGGGATTATTATGCCGTTATTAATCCAAAAAATTACGGCCATGTAACTGTGCCTAAAAAGCACTTTGTAAAAAAGGAAAAGGCTTAACGATTTATATAACCGTTAAGCCTTAATCAACGAAGATATCTGTAATCACTCCTAGTGGAGAGCAATATCCACGCGCGCTAAGTATTGCTCTTTTAACTCATTATCTATAAATGAGGATTTAAAAGAGTTTTTTACCAAAGTAACGATATCGTTTTCTGTCAGAGGCAGATTGTCACATATATTGATAAAGTTTTGATTCATATAGCCTTTAAAATAAGCAGGGTCATCAGAGTTGACGCTGACATTCAAGCCATAATCGAGCAGCTCTTTAATATTGTGCTGTTTGTAACTCTCAAATACCTTGAGCTCAATATTAGAATTGGGGCAAACCGTCAGTGGCATTTGCTCGTCTTTTAGGCGTTGCATCAGCGCTGCGCTCTTTATCGATTGTACGCCATGATCAATGCGATTGATTTCCAATACATCTAACGCTTCATAAATATAAGAAAAATCTGCTTCCTCGCCAGCATGGGCGACCAGCTTAAAGCCCGCTCCTTTCGCCTTTTTAAACACTTCTTTAAACTTGGCGGGAGGGTTGCCCAATTCTGAAGAATCCAGACCGACGCCGATAATATCGTCTTTAAATGCTAATGCTTGCTCTAAAGTCTCAAACGCCTCTTCTTGCGATAAATGGCGTAAAAAACATATGATAATACAAGAGGTGATGCCGTATTTTTCTTTGGCATCGGCAAGCGCTTCTTTGATACCAGTAATGACTGTCGCAAACTCAACCCCTCTTGCAGTATGGGTTTGCGGATCAAAAAATATTTCCGTATGGACGACGTTATCTTCGACACACTTTAAAATATATTCCCACGTTAAATCATAAAAATCGTCTTTGGTAATCAGAACGTTGGCGCCCGCATAATAGATATCTAAGAAAGTTTGTAGATTGGTAAAATTATAGGCGCGGCGGACGTCTTCGATATCCTTATAAGGGATAGCGATATTATTCTTTTTCGCCAGTCTAAACATCAGCTCCGGTTCTAATGAGCCTTCGATATGTAAATGCAGCTCTGCTTTTGGCAATTTTTTTATCAGCTCAATCATTGTATTGGCATGGTCCTTTATCTAAATTTACTTGTTATTTCTTTAAGCGTTATTTTAAAAATACTGTTAGTTTGAAAAATTGTTATTAAAGAAACTGCTATTTTGGAAAATTACTATTTTAAAAATACCACGGTATCGGACAGCTCATTACCCGCAGGGTCATGTTCAAGATGATAATACTGACGCAATAACTGACCTACCTCGTCCAACAACTCCATCAGACTTTCTTCAGTTTTTTGATTGGCGATACCTGAGACCGCCTTTTCGCACATGGCGCTCCACACGGTTGGACTGACATGCGTGCTGATACCGCGGTCAGCGACGATTTCTAGCTTGTGCTCGCAAATATTGACATAAATCAAAACGCCGGTATTTTCTTCGGTATCCCACACGCGATATTCGCTAAATAAATCAATCGCACGATCGCGGCAGTCAAGATGATAAGCATCTTGGATAGGTAAATGATTTTCGATAATTAAAAACACCTCGCCGCGATGTCCGCGCTCAGCCAACGTCACCTGCTCTGTCAGCCGAGCCTTCGCCGCGGGCGTGAGCCACTTGCTATGCAACATAGGGACAAACAGTACTTGACGCCACCAACGAGCAAAACTTGCCTGCGACGAATTGCTTTTTACCATTATATTATATCCTCAAGTACGCCATTGCTGGCAATCTTCTAATGTCTGAGCCTAATTTACCCTGCTTACTCTTATAGAAATCGCCTCTACCAAGAGCCGCCCGCGCCGCCGCCGCCAAAGCCGCCGCCTCCGCCTCCGAAGCCGCCACCACCAAAACCACCGCCGCCAAAGCCGCCACTACCACCGCCCATACCGGGCAGGAATACTATACCGCCACCGCCGCCGCGTCCTCCACGGCCACCGCCTGAGCCGCGCGAAATTAAAAACAGCCATATAAATATCGCCATAATTAACGTCATAAAGAAACCGCCGCCCAAGGCAAGCGAGCCTACAAAGAAGCCGCCAGCGGTCAGGATAGAACCAAAGATGCGCCCAAAGATACTGGTAATAAAGCTACCAAATATCATCGCCATGACAAATAAAAACACCGGCGATGGGTTGTCACCAATGTCATTTTGATTTTGACTGCGTTCGGCCGCTTGCGCATCGGCACGCGCCAATACTTCAGGATCAGCGGTCAGGCGCGTTTGCAGCGCGCCAACGCCCGCTAATATCCCAGCGCCATAGTCATTCTGCTTAAATAGCGGTGTGATGTCTTCGCGAATAATACGGTTGACCGCCGAATCTGGCAACACCCCTTCTAGTCCGTAACCCGTTAAAATATAGATATTGCGGTCATTAACGGCAACGACCATTAGCAGGCCATCGTCAATATCTTTATTACCCAGCTGCCATTTTTCGGCAACTTGTAGCGCATAATCAAAGATTGGCATGCCATTGGTAGTCGGTACAATGACCACCGCAGCTTGCGCCAAACCTTGCTGATAAATGCCTCTTAGCTGCGCCTCTAAACGCTGCTTTTCTTGCGGGTTTAAGATATTGGCTTGGTCGATAACTGGCGAGTTTAAGATGAGCTTATCGGCATCGACGCCCTGAGCACTTGATTGTACAGGCGGACGATTAGAGGTTGTTAAGGTGGTCGTATTACTATTGGAATTAGCAGCATTAGGATTGATAGCATCATTGCCAAGGATAGCTTCATTAATGGCTTCGTTACCTAAGACCGCATCGTTGATGGCTTCATTAGATTCGGCAGCTTTTGCAATCGCTACCAACTCCTCGACACTACGGTTTTGCATATCTGAGGTGCTATCGCTAGCGACCGCCGTATTATTATTAGCATCGGGCGCTGCGTGTAGCAGCGAGCCACTCCCAATACTTAGAGTAAATAATAATGCGGATAAGAGTGCTGTTGAGTGCTTCATCTAATCTATACCACCTCAAATAACATCTGTACTAATAAATGACGACAAAACCAACGGTTATAAAAAGCCATATAACAACGCAAGAACCGACTTACGATTAAGGCGTTCCATCATTTTTGAGCCAATAAACGGACTATTAAATAAACGCACTGTCACATAAACAGTAGCATTTATACGCCATCATGATAGATAGAACGCCTAAACTGAAAACTTGGCTTTACTGCGTTGTCTGCGCATTATCATCGCCGAAATTGACACTTGGTGCAGTCGATATTTCTTTTTCATTGGCAACGCTAAAGTTTGGTTTGGCGTCCATGCCAAATACTTTGGCCGTAATATTGGTTGGGAACTGACGCACGGTAGTGTTATAGCCTTGAACTTCTTGGATATAACGGTTACGCGCCACCGTAATACGGTTTTCTGTACCTTCCAGCTGCGCCTGCAAATCTTGGAACAAAGCATCAGATTTTAGCTCAGGATAACGCTCAGAAACCGCCATCAAGCGCGATAGCGCGCCGGTCATCTGATCTTGGGCAGCCGCATAGCGCTCCATTGCTTCAGGGTCATTAAGCAGCTCTGGCGTGACTGTAATACCGCCCGCTTGTGAGCGCGCCGCTGCGACTTGGGTAAATACTTCTTGCTCTTGCTTGGCGTATTGCTGCACGACTTTGACCAGGTTTGGCACCAAGTCCGAACGACGCTGATATTGGTTGACCACTTCTGACCATGCCGCGGTGACCTGCTCATCCTGCGCCTGTAAATTGTTATAGCCACAACCGCTCAAACCGACAGTAGAGGTCGCTAATACTGCTGATAGCAACATAGGTTTTAAAAAAGATTTACGCGTCATCGTTGACTCTCCTAATGATAAATAACAAACAAAACGTTTTTTAATCGCTTTTTTTAATGTTAACCACTTATATGCACTTATAGTTTATCGCCTACTGGATTTTATAACCGAAAGTTTCGCAGCTAACCGTTTCATGGCGTGAATATCGCAGCAGCAATATATTGTGCTAATAATGGCGCTATACCGTCACTTTTACAATTCATCGTTACCAAAACACAACCGCAAAGCAGCGTTTATCGTAGGGCTGTGGCGTATTTTAGGCATTTAGCACTGCTGTTAACGCGACTGTCTTTTAAACCCCCATTAACGGTTAATTAAAAAGTATTGGTCAATACAAGATAAATAGAAGATTTTTTGACCTTGTATAGGCAATCAAGCGAAGAAAACCATTTATAAATGAACGTCCTTATAAAGAAAATTCTAGTAATTGCCTAAAAAATATGGCAAATTGCAGTTACGTAGCCGTACGGTTTGAATACATTTGGTAGTGGACTTATAAGAATTTTGGTACTAGCTGCTCATCAATGTCGCATCAAAAAGGATTGATAAACGACTAAAGACTGCTCTATTACCTTACTCTACCATGTAAGTGTAGCCAGCTGATACGACTCATAAAAAGTTAAGTGCCATCTTCTCGCTTACTGAGATGATGGTTATTTATATTATAACCGCCTGTTTTATCCACTGGTTTATTTTAAGCGCTTTACATAAAAGCAGCCTTAATAAACTATCAACGCTGATAAGCGGTTGCATACGCTCATTATTGTTCATAAACCAGACGGGTAACAGCAGACAACTACAGTCCATCCTTGGTTGCTAAGCGCGTATGAAACTTAATCTGTAAGGAGAATTTCCACCGCAGTTAAGTGCATGCAGATTATTTGAGTGGTTGGTTTTAATAAGGATATTAAAGCTGGTCTACTCTTAGCATCATCATATATAGCCACTTTGAGACAGTACTAGGAATATACATATGGAAGGTTTAGTCGATTTAGTAAACGGAATTATCTGGAGCCCAGCATTGGTTTATCTGTGCTTGGGCGCAGGTTTATTTTATTCCATCATGACGCGCTTCGTACAAGTACGTTTATTCGGGGAAATGATTACCTTACTTTTTACCGGTAAATCAAGTGCACAGGGTATTTCATCATTTCAGGCACTCGCCGTATCTCTAGCAGGGCGTGTGGGTATGGGTAACATCGCTGGGGTCGCCGCCGCTATTGGTTTCGGTGGTCCTGGTGCGGTATTTTGGATGTGGGTTGTGGCTTTTTTAGGCGCATCTACCGCTTATGTCGAAGCAACCCTTGCACAGATTTATAAAGAAAAAGACGTCATCACTGGCGAATACCGCGGCGGTCCAGCTTACTATTTTGAGCGCGCCCTTGGTCAACGCTGGTATGGCATTCTTTTTGCCGTCGCGTCTATCTTAGCTTGCGGTATGTTCTTACCGGGCGTGCAGGCGAACGGCGTTATCAGCGCGTTTGCCCAAGTCATGGGTGAAGGCACGCCGATGAATATCATGGGCTTAGAAGTTGGCTCTATGCGCTTGGTCGGGCTTGCTATCATTTTGGTCATCTTAGGTACTATTATCTTTGGTGGTATCAAACGTATCGCAACCTTTACCGAGTATGCTGTTCCTTTTATGGCTCTTGGTTATATTGGCCTTGCGCTCGTCATTATGTTTACCAATTACCAGATGATTCCAGAAGTCTTTGGTTTGATTATCAGTGATGCGTTTACCGCACAAGCAGGTTTTGGTGCCGCCATCGGTTGGGGTGTCAAACGTGGTATTTACTCTAACGAAGCGGGCCAAGGTACAGGTCCTCACGCTGCGGCGGCTGCGGAAGTTGAGCATCCATCACAGCAAGGTTTGGTACAAGCATTTTCAGTGTATGTTGATACCTTACTAGTCTGTTCTGCGACTGCGTTTATGATCATTACCATGGGTACTTATAATATCCAGGGCACACTACCTGACGGTCAATTCATCGTACAAAACGTCGCGGCTGGTGTTGAGATCAACTCGCCTGCCTTTACGCAGATGGCAATGGAAACCATGTACGGTCAATTTGGTAATATCTTTATTGCCGTTGCGGTCTTCTTCTTTGCCTTTACCACCATCTTAGCGTACTACTATATCGCTGAAGTAAACGTCGCTTACTTGACGCGCTTTATCAGTCGCGGCGCTAATAGAACTGGTCTATTCTTAGTTAAAATCTTAATCATGGTGATGGTTGCCTACGGTGGTCTTAACTCTGCAGGCTACATTTGGGATATCGGTGATATCGGCGTAGGTCTAATGGCTTGGTTAAATATCGTTGGTATTTTGGTTATCTTTATTGTCGCGCGTCCAACGCTGACTATGCTTAGAGATTATGAAGCACAGCGTAAAGCTGGCGTGAAGCACTATACCTTTGATCCAGCAAAATTCGGTATCAAAAATGCGCCGTATTGGGAAGAGCGTCATCTAAAGCAGCAACAAAGAATGGCAGCTCAAGACCCACTACATAAAGAACGTCTATAGTTTACTGAGCTGTAATGTTATCTAAGCCG
The DNA here is from genome assembly GCF_001652315.1 of Psychrobacter sp. SHUES1. Classification (NCBI taxonomy): domain Bacteria; kingdom Pseudomonadati; phylum Pseudomonadota; class Gammaproteobacteria; order Moraxellales; family Moraxellaceae; genus Psychrobacter; species Psychrobacter sp. SHUES1. Next base: position 72,301 of record NZ_LXWA01000097.1, read on the forward strand.
TATTGATGACACTACAATCATTGATAAAACAAAAAGCCTGAGGCAATGGTCTCAGGCTTTTTTTTATATAGTAAGTTTACCTTAAGACCGTTATATTGAATGAAAAGCAATATCGATATATCAGCAATACCGTAGCGTTTTTAGAATATCTCGACTATACAGGGCGACTAAGATAAATTTTTCATCAGTGAGCAGACATAAAAAAGCCCAGCTATATAGCTAGGCTTTTTGCATTTTAAAGTAAGATTGGTGCGAATTATTAAGCCTTATTTAGGCAATAAAACTGTATCAATTACATGGACCACACCGTTGGTTGCCATCATATCGGTACCAACGATGTTAGCAGTGTTGCCACTGGCATCAGTAATCACGTTAGCATCACTGATAGAGATGGTTTGGCCGTTTGCCGTGTCGATAGCGGTACCATAAGGGATATCAGCCGCTTTGACCACCATTGGTACGACATGATACGTCAATACGCTAGTCAACATCTCTTTATCGCCGAGCAATTCCTCTTTAGTGACGTTTAGTTTGGTCAACAAAGCGGCAAAAGCATCATCGGTTGGGGCGAATACCGTGTACTGACCTTCTGCCATCATCATGTCATCAAGATCAGCCGCTTGCAGCGCTTCGGTTAGGATGGTTAGATTCTCATTACCAGCAGCCATCTCACCGATACTTTGCGTCGCTGCTGCATCTACAGGCATCGCATCAGTAGACTCAGCCACTGCTTCAGCTGGCATATCTGTGGTGGTTTCTGGTTCAACGGCTACGTCAGTAGTTGCGGCTGGCTCAACTGGCTCAGTAACGGCTTCTTTATCGTTACAGGCCGCCAACGACATAGCAGCGGTAACGACAGCGATAGATAATAAATTCTTTTTTAACATAGGTCATTCCTTTGAAATAACGGGTTTATGGATGGTGTTTTTTGATTTTAGAACGGTTTTAGTTTTGGAACTTTTAAATTTAGATACTGATATAAATACTGATAAATAAAAGCTTCTGAATGAAAATGCCGGTAAATGAGCAAGAAGTTAAGTAATATCACTCGGTGTCTACTATCTTAGCTGATTATTTTTTACTTACTGCTGACTTAGGTAGCAACACTGTATCGATCGCGTATAGCGCCCCATTGCTAGGCTAAAGAGCAATCTTAAGTTTATAACCTAGCAATGGTGATATAGCATTTGAATCTGCCTACTACCTAAGTAGATAATTTGTCGCTCTTTTACTGCTTATTTAAGCAATAAGTTGTTTAAGCGACAGGATTATTTAGGCAGTGGGTTATTTAGGCAGCAACACTCTATCTATCACATGTATCACGCCATTACTCGCCGCGATATCTGTTTTTAAAATCTTGATGGTACGACCATTTTCATCCATCAGTCGGCCTTGTGGCGTAATCACCAGCGTATCATTACTGAGCATGGTGTAATTACCCGGTCTGACGTGTTTTTGATAAACAGGCGTATTGCCTTTGAGCACATGATAGGTCAAGATTTTGGTCAACAATGGCTTATTAGCAAACAGCTCAGCTTTGGTCATGCCGGTTTCTTGTAACGCTTGCACAAAAGCGGTATTGGTCGGAGCCAGTATCGTGTAGCTTGCACTGGTATCGGTCAGCGCGCCTGCTAAACCTGCCGCTTGCAAGGCTTCTACTAACAGTGAGAAATCAGCGTTGCTTTGAGCAATCTGTACCACGTTCATATTGGCAGTTGGTTGGCTGTGCATGGGCGCTGTTGTGACAGGAGTTTTGGTTGGCATCATATTATTACAAGCGCTAAGGCCGGCAATTGAAAGGGCTAAGGTACCAAGAGTGGCGATTTTGATCAGTTTCATAACATTGTCCTTAATGATTGAATGACTACATGGTTTAATAAATGAATAGTTCACTGATTACAATTTATGGATTTTTATTACGGTATTACGGGCAGATTGTCTTTTCTTAAAATCCTTGCCTATTCCGTTTTTAATTCTTAATTGCTAACCACTCTCAAATAAAAACCATTAACAGTTACTAATAAGCATTGCTTATGAAACGTCAATCCTTCTGAAATTAAATTAACATATCACAAAGCATTATAAACTTGCGTTTAGGCTAATTTTTGTAGCTTGCATGTAAACCAAATCAGTTTAATAAAACCTGGTATAAATAGCTGCTTTATAAATACAAATCAAAGCTTTAGGTAATCCTCTACTGAAATGATATTCATTTGTTCCAAGCGGCGTTATGCAATAGAATTTGTTATAACTGTATTTTTAATTTGGTAGTTTTAATAATGTGCTAACTTTTAATACCATGCTCATTTGGTGCAACGATAATTGGTTATAGTAATCAATTTTTGTTATTTTTAAATACGATGGCGTCAGTGATAGTGCCGAAATGGAATAAGCGGAATAAGCACAATCCCGCGAGTAATAGCCGTTTCGTGCTAGAATAATCTAGATTTGCTTATCGATTTTGAAGCCACCTTTTTATCAATACTATTGTTTTATATAGCCTATTTTATAAGTAGCTAACTTAGTAAGCTCGCCCTAAAAACTTTGAAAGACTTTATCTTCTTCCTTTTCTTATCTTGACTCTAATAAGCAGCGCTCCTATGACTCAAACCACCACCCCACCGACCTGTTCTCATAATCATACTGGTGTCGCCAATACCAATACAGCCAATGCCACCAATGTATTAAGCACGGCTAGTGACTTTATTTTGACGCCGCCTGCTGTATTTCCTTATAAAGCGCAGCAGTTAACCGCGCGCGCACGCCTCACCGAGCAGATGGCGGCGCGAATTATAATGCTAGATGGCGCGATGGGTACCCATATTCAGACCTTTAAGTTAGAGGAAGCCGATTATCGCGGCGAGCGTTTTGCCGATATTGAGCAAGATGTACGCGGTAATAACGATTTGTTGGTGCTCACGCAGCCGCAGATGATTAAAGAGATTCATAGCGCGCACCTAAAAGCAGGTGCCGATATCATTGAAACCAATAGCTTTAACGGTACGCGCCTATCGATGGCCGACTACGACATGCAGCACCTCGTGCCTGAGCTCAATAAAACCGCTGCGAAAATTGCCCGCGAAGCTGCTGATGAATACACCGCTAAGACCCCAGAAAAGCCGCGCTTTGTGGCAGGCGTTATTGGGCCGACGTCGCGCACCTGTTCGTTATCTCCTGACGTCAATGACCCCGCCTTTCGTAATATCACCTTTGATGAGTTGGTGCTTAATTACCGTGAGGCGACGCTGGCCTTGATAGAAGGCGGCGTCGATATTCTATTAATCGAGACCATTTTTGATACGCTAAATGCTAAGGCAGCAATCTTTGCGGTCACGGGCGTGTTTGATGATATTGGTTTTGAATTACCGATTATGATTTCGGGAACGATTACCGATGCCTCAGGTCGGACGCTTTCAGGTCAAACGGCTGAGGCGTTTTATAACTCGATTCGCCATGCTAAGCCCTTATCGGTTGGCTTTAACTGTGCGCTTGGTGCTGATGCGCTGCGTCCGCATATTCAAACGCTGTCAAATATCGCCGATACTTATGTGTCAGCGCATCCAAACGCAGGTTTGCCCAATGAGTTTGGTGAGTACGATGAAACACCAGAGCAAACGGCGGCCCTGCTCGAAGGCTTTGCCAAAGCTGGCATTTTAAATATCGTCGGCGGCTGCTGCGGTACCACGCCTGAGCATATTCGCCTAATTGCGGAGATGGTCGCCAATTACTCACCGCGCGTGATTCCTGAAATACCGCCTGCCTGCCGCTTATCAGGACTTGAGCCATTTACCATTACCCCTGAAAGCTTATTCGTTAACGTCGGTGAGCGTACCAACGTGACGGGTTCGAAAAAATTCCTACGCTTGATTAAAACCGAAGCTTATACCGAAGCACTCGATGTCGCGCGTGACCAAGTCGAGGGCGGCGCACAAATCGTCGATATCAATATGGACGAGGGCATGCTCGACTCCAAGCAAGCGATGATTCACTTCGTCAATTTGGTCTCTGGTGAGCCGGATATCAGCCGCGTGCCCTTGATGATTGACTCATCAAAATGGGACATTATCGAAGAAGGACTTAAACGCATTCAAGGTAAATCCGTCGTCAACTCTATCTCATTAAAAGAAGGTCATGCTGAGTTCGTCGAGCGCGCCAAGCTTTGTATGCGCTATGGCGCAGCGGTCATCGTCATGGCGTTTGATGAGGACGGTCAGGCCGATACCTATGAGCGCAAAATCGAGATTTGTCAGCGCAGTTATGATGTCTTGGTCAATGAAGTCGGCTTCCCTAGCGAGGATATCATTTTTGACCCGAATATCTTTGCGGTTGCGACCGGTATTACCGAGCATAATAATTACGGCGCTGACTTTATCAATGCCACCAAATGGATAACCGATAATTTACCAAACGCCATGGTATCGGGCGGCGTCTCCAACGTGTCTTTTAGTTTCCGTGGCAACCCGATCCGTGAAGCCATCAATTCAGTCTTTCTATACCATGCGATTCAAAACGGCTTAACCATGGGTATCGTTAACCCAGCTATGCTGGAGGTTTATGATGACATTCCGAAGGAAGCTCGCGACGCCATCGAAGATGTGATGCTCAACCGCAATCAAGGCGAAAGCGGTCAAGAGGCGACCGAACGTTTGATGACCATCGCTGAAAGTTATCAAGACGGCGGTAAGAAAAAAGACAGCACCATCGATATGTCATGGCGCGAAGGCACGGTCGAAGAGCGCATTGCCCATGCATTGGTAAAAGGTATCACCACCTTTATCGATGCCGATACCAAAGAGGCGTGGGAGAAATATCCTAAGCCACTAGAAGTCATCGAAGGGCCATTAATGGACGGCATGAATATCGTCGGCGACTTATTTGGCGCGGGTAAAATGTTCTTACCACAAGTGGTAAAATCTGCCCGCGTCATGAAACAATCAGTCGCTTGGCTCAACCCTTATATCGAAGCGGAAAAAGTTGAGGGCGAAAAGAAAGGTAAAATCCTTATGGCGACGGTCAAAGGTGACGTCCATGATATTGGCAAAAACATCGTCGGCGTGGTCCTTGGCTGTAACGGCTATGAAATCCTCGATCTTGGCGTGATGGTACCGTGTGAAAAAATCCTCGATACCGCGCTTGCAGAAGAAGTTGATATCATCGGTTTATCAGGTCTGATCACCCCAAGTCTCGATGAGATGGTCTATGTCGCCAAGCAAATGCAAGAACGCGGCATGACCCTACCCTTGATGATTGGAGGGGCAACAACCTCTAAAGCGCATACGGCAGTAAAAGTCGAACCTCAATACCAAAACGATGCGGTTATTTATGTATCAGACGCTTCACGCTCAGTTGGCGTCGTCACTAAGCTACTATCCAAAGAGCACCGTCAAGGTCTCATCAATGAGACGCGTGAAGAGTACATCAAAGTACGTGAACGTCTCGCTAAACGCCAACCAAAAGCGGCGAAAATCTCTTATGTTGAGTCGATTGAGCTTGGTTTTCAGTACGATTGGGACAACTATGTACCGCCAGTGCCAAATAAGCTAGGTCAAGTCATCCTTGATGATTACCCGATTACCAATATATTGCCTTATATCGACTGGACGCCGTTCTTTATCTCTTGGGGCTTGGCGGGTAAATACCCAAAAATCTTGCAAGATGATGTGGTTGGTGAAGCCGCGCGTGATTTGTTTGATAATGCCAATGACTTGATGCAAAAGATGATTGATGAAAAGTTAATCGTCGCTAAAGGCGTGTTTAAACTCATGCCAGCTAAGCGCACTGGCGCGGATACCGTTACTGTCTATGATAAAGCACCAACTGATGGCGGCACAGCAGAATATCAATTTGAGCATTTGCGTCAACAGTCAGATAAAGCCAGCGGCAAGCCAAACTTTAGCTTGGCAGACTTTATCTCGCCATCAGATGCGCATACCGATTATCTTGGCGGTTTTACCGTCTCTATCGTTGGCACAGAGGCGCTTGCTGAGCAGTACAAAGCAGCTGGCGACGACTATAATGCCATCATGACCCAAGCCTTATCTGACCGCTTAGCGGAAGCCTTTGCCGAACATTTACATGAGCTCATACGTAAAGAGTACTGGGGTTATCAGGCTGACGAGAATCTAACCAATGACGAGATGATCAAAGAAAAATACGTCGGTATCCGTCCTGCGCCTGGCTACCCTGCTTGCCCTGAGCATACCGAAAAAGGCAAGTTATTTGAGTGGATTGGTACGGGCGATGCTATCGGTACTAAGCTCACCGAAAGCTATGCGATGTGGCCTGCGTCATCGGTCAGTGGTTTCTACTACTCGCATCCTAATAGCGAGTACTTTAACGTCGGTAAAATCAGTACCGATCAGTTAGAAAGCTATGCTGAGCGTAAAGGCTGGGATATGAAAACGGCTGAGAAATGGTTAAATCCGAATTTGTAAAAAAACTCATTTAAATATAACGTTTAATCATACCGTCATACCTCCTATCTCATTTAATAAAGATGCTATAGGAGATGTGGCGGTATTTTTTTATGTCCACTTTCTATCTGCTGACATTCAATACTAACGTTACTTACCGACCTTTTTAAGCTATTAAAACGCATAAATACTTTTTTTGGTTGGATTCACTAAAAATATTTGTTATATTCATAAAAAAACATTTATATATAATAAAAATTAAATACTTTAAAAAAGAAGGGACAAGGACGTCGTTTGTATAGCCGCCAAGATTTTACATTTTTCATTCAAGGAGAGATAAAAAATGAAATCATTTAAATTAGCATTATTAGCCATCACTACTTCTCTGCTCTTACAAGGATGTAATGATGATTCCGATTCCTATCAGCCACCTTCACAGCCACCTGATATTAAATCTGAAATGACAGGACTTTGGACTAGCAATGATACCGAAAGTGATCTTTTGGCTCTAGCTTTCTTCGAAGATGGTTCTTATATTCATGTAGAGGTAGAAAACAAGCCTGAACCTCTATTAAGACAAGCTTTTACAATCCAGTCAGGAAACGTTGCAAATGATGGCATGGAGTGGGGGAAATATACTATAGACAATAAAACAGGAGCATTGAAGGTTAATCAAATTTTCGATGATAATGGTGAAAACGGTCTATCAGAAAACCTGACTCAGTATATTTCAGTATCTGAAGGGATACTTACCATTCAGATTGATGAGAATAATAATGGCGTTATAGATAGCAATGAGTCTTTCAGTTTCTCAAAAGCTAAAAATGACGGATATTTAGGAATTTGGAGAGGCGAGGAAACAGAGGACGAGTTAGAGTCGGTTGCTTTTTTTGAAGATGGTACTTATATTCAGCTTAAAGTTGATGCAGAAAAATCATTAGATAACCCAGAAAACGGTATGGAGTGGGGTAATTATACCGTTGACGCTAACACGGATAGATTGGAAACCAGTCAAATCTTTGATGATAATGGTATCTCAGGATTTTCAGAACCTCTTACACGCTACCTTAAAGCATCTAGTGGCGAACTTACACTTGACGTTGATGAGAATCAGAATGGCGTTATAGATGAAAATGAATCCTTTGATTTTTCGAAAAACAGACCTATTGTAATGCCAACGTCTAAAAAACTTATAGGGCTTTGGGAAAATAAAGATACTAGCAATGATTTATTAGCGTTAGCATTCTTTGATGACGGCACCTATGTTCATATGGAAGTTGACGAAAGGCCACCTTTTGACAACCCTAATAATGAGAAGTCTGGTATGGAATGGGGTAGATTTACTTTAAATGATAAAACAGGAGAATTAAAAGTAAATCAGATTTTCGATAATAATGGCGACACTGGATTATCAGATATTCTTATCCGATACGCTCGAATATCTGGTGACACCCTGACTCTGGAAGTTGATGAAAATAGAAATGGTGCAATAGATAATGATGAGTCTTTTAAATTCGAAAAGGCCAAGTCTGAAAAAATAGTAGGACTTTGGAGAAATAAAGACACTAACAATGAGCTATTGGCATTAGCATTTTTCGATGATGGCACCTATGTTCACATGGAAGTCGACAATGCACCACCTTTCGATAATATGGATAACGAAATATCCGGTATGGAGTGGGGAAACTATACTATCAATGGCATAACAGGAGCATTAACAGTTAATCAAATACTAGATAACAATGGTAGTACTGGATTGTCAGATGCTCTATCTCGGTATGTAAGAGTAAATGATAAACGACTGACGCTTGAAGTTGATGAAAATAAGAATGGCATCATAGACGATGATGAGTTTTTCCATTTTCAGCGCCAGTAATGATCAAAACCAATTGTAATTTTGAAAGTAAAGTTTAGCCACTTTAATAAGTGGCTAAACTCTTTGAGTCATTAATATTCATTATTTACCTTCCCTCGCCGACACTTTTCAGAACAATAAGTCACCTGCTCCCAATCCCTCTCCCACTTTTTGCGCCACGTAAACGGTCGCTGGCAAACAGGGCAGATTTTTTGCGGTAGGTTTACTTTTTTGTGCGCCATGATATTTACCTTTACATTAAAAATTTTTTACCGACCCCAAATCGGTGAGCGCACAACGCCGCCCGTCTTACTGCTAATCGCGTAGCTTGAATGGCCAGCTAAAGAATGAATCACTAAACTGCTACCATTTTGACCGCTCACTTGCGAAAGCTTTGTGGGATAAACGGCGTACTGTGCAGAAGGCGACAGACGCGCGGGCTCATCAAGTCCTGTCTCAGCTAGATTAATTACTTGCCCTGTCACAAGTGTCATTACCGCCGCCTTACGACCATTAAGATAGGCTAAATACTGTCCATCCAAGCTCAGTTGCGGACTGGCCGCATAGCCTGCGGTCGGTATCAATGTCGCCTTACCGGTAGCAAAGTGATAACGATAAATACTGGGACGACCAGCGCGGACTTTATCGCTGGTATAAACAAAGCTTTGCCCATCGTTTGCATAGCTTGGCTGCACTTCTGTGCTCGGTAAGGTTGTGAGCTGTTTGGTATGCCCGTCACTTAAGCGCATCTCATAGATATCAGCATTGCCGCCGACGGTTGAGCTATAAAGCAGTTTTTGCCCATTAGGTGAAAATGATGCTGATAAGTTACTGCCCTCAGTATTGACGATTAAATTTTGGGTGTTGCTGTTGCGATCATAAGTATAAATCTTGGGAGACTGGCGCGCGACTTGTTTGCTATAGACGATCATTTGACCATCCGCAGACCACGCTGGCGCATAAATATAACCATTCAACTGATCTATCAATTGGCGGTCGCTACCATCAGGACGAATGCTATATAGCGTTGATATCTTTGCTGCGCCTGCTCCCTGCTCTTCGACATAAGCGATGCGCCCTTGCCGATCTATCGCTGGCATGCGCGCCGTTAGAGGATTACTCGCACTTGTATCAATAGGTGTTTTGGTTGCATGATTCGCTTTAGCCATCGTACTTGGCAACGTTTGACAGCCCGTTAATAGACCAAAAGCCGTTATCGCCGTGATGCCAGTTATTGTGCGTAGGTTGACAGATGATTTTTCTCCAAATATTTCTAACATAAATGACATCCAATAAAATGCTGATAAATACAAAATGAGAGTTTTGATAAGGTTAAAAAGTTGATGGCATAAGAAATATCTTAATGGCTTAAACATTTGACCTTAGCGACTTATGACAGTGTAGCGGAAAGCGTCACGAATTTTAGATAAAAAAAATGCCCCACTGTTTAGTGAGGCATTTTTAAATGGTCAGATTTTAAAACGTTTATATTAAACGATTAACTTATTTAGAAACGGCTTTAAAATGAGCCACTTGATTGCTATTAGTAATCGTCAAGATAGGTGTGTTATTGGCATTCTTATTAATGCTATATTTACCTTGTACCGTTGCAAGTGTCGCTGTATCAAAGCTGGCTTGTGGCTCAGGGCACGCCATCATTGTTGATAAAACATTACCGAGTACGACATTGCCATTTACCACACTATAGTTGGCACCCATATTATTGCAGGTATTGATAAAGCTCACGCGGTCATTACCGTTATCTTTAAAAAAATTAAGCGTCAATGGTTTGCTTGGATCAAAGAATAATTGGCTAACTTTGTCGCCATTAGTGCGCTTAGCATCGACAAGCTGCCAGTTATACGCTTGTAGGGCGTCAACAGTAATTGGCTGGGTCACAGGCGCGGTCACGCTAGGTGTGGTTTGGCAGCCAGCAGCAGCAAGTGTACCAACCGCAAGGGTAGCAGCCATCATCATTTTAGTCATGTTTTTCATATAAACTCCTAGAGGTTTCAAATATAAAAATAAGAGTGCAAAGGTAAAAAAATATTGTTTTTATCATATTAAGCAGCATTTTCTCAGGTTAATGTGCTCTGCTTAATGTGTTTTTATCGTTAGTCTAAACAGTGAGGTTATTATGCCCATTTTTCATAAGCCTGTCATGATAGATTGAGTACCAATTACCGCTATATTTGTTCTACTTTATAGCTTTTTTGCTAACATACCTTGTTACAATACCTATTCCCTGCTAGCACTTTAGCTAATAACACTATTTAGAGTGCTGATAATTCAATTTCACCGTTAAATACTTGGTGGTGTATCAGAAAGTATGCTGAGGAAATAAAAGGAGGAGTGACAGCCAGAGCAAGATGATATATTTGAGGTTATGAAGACACAAATAGATATCAGTTGCCCCGACTGTCACAGTAA
>NZ_LXWA01000098.1:0-5935 GCF_001652315.1 Psychrobacter sp. SHUES1
CCTATTATCGTTCTACCTTTTTTAACTTGCTCATAGCCAACTTTGATATCAGTTTTTTCATTAATTTCTTGAACCGCAAGGTCTAAAACTCTTAATTTAAAATTCCCCATTCTTTTATATTCACTAGATTCTATACCTAGTTGACTTCTAAATCTCTCAAGCTCAAACATAGGGGTATTTTTAGCTTGTTTCCATTGCACTAGTAGCTCATAAAGTCTTACAGAGTAAATGCTATCCATACTTGCTGTTTGTTCTAGTAGATAAGAAGTAAAAAAGTCTTCCGCACCATCAATACGGCTGATTCCTTTAACTACAGCAAGGGTAAAAACCAATTCAATTGCACCCTCATCATCAAGATAAGTCACTTCTTGAATCCAACGCGACTTGACGATCTTTCCATGTTCATTGACGTAACTGAAACGTCTGTTAAATAGGTTTTCTTCAGCGTCTTTCATTCGCTGATAGCCATTCTGTCGAGTGGTTTCAAACATTTCTGCGTAGCGTAAGGCATCAATACGTAGAGGCTTATCAGTACTCAGTCCAGTATTTGTTTCTCTTGCATCTACTATTGCTAATTGAATAATTCGGATTTCAGGCAAAGATAAGTTTTGTAAGGCTGAATTAAGCTGATTTGTTTTGACGACTAAATTACCCTTAGACATACAATTTCCTTGTAAGTTATTTATGACTACACTACCATTACTTAGTATATTAATCTACATAAAAAAATTAGTAGATTAATGGTAAGTAAACGTAGTCATATGGGTAAGTAAACGTAGTCATATGGGTAAGTAAACGTAGTCATATGGGTAAGTAAACGTAGTCATATGAAGTCTACAACCCTTTGATACCAATGGATACAGAGGGCTTAAAAGCATTTAAAAGCATTTAAAAGCATAAAAAGCATTTTTTAATTTTTTTATTAATTGAAAAGACAAGAAATAAAAGCCCTAGTTACAGAAAAATATCAGGAGTTTTCTTGGATTAGGTAAATGATAAATTCTTTCTATCTTATCCATTAATTTATTTTTAACCTTAGTGATAAGCTATAGAAACCACTATATTTGCCTACAGAATTAGATCTAACAACCTTCTTTCTCTATTCTGATACCTTCCTAGCCTTTTTAGTATTATTTCGCTCTACAGAGATCCTACGGCTTTCTAGCTGCATTGCTTCATTCAATCTAGCGATTTCCTCTCGATTTAGCCCTTCAATCGCCACTAAGTAAGGCTCAACACGTTTTTTAAGGGTGTCATAGCTCGCTTCTGCAACGCTTTTATCCAATCTAGCTTTCTCATAGTCCATTAGGATGCTGTTAGCAGCCTTCACAGTCGGTTCTATTTGCTCAATAACGGCTGCTGTGACCTTTTCCCCATACCTAGCCTTGCTTTCAAACATGTCAGGCTTAGGCGCTAAAGTCGTAATACTAAAATCCCTCGCGTGATTGATGTCGTGGTAATACTCTTTGATGCTGGTATGCTTGGCTTTAGAGCCTTCCTTGCCCCTTGTTAGCCCCAAATCAGCGACCGTATTGGCAAAATCGGTTTGCATCTTGTTTAATTTAGCCCTACCGCCTAGAAAATCCTTACAGTTGAGCTTCCCTTTTTGGTCAATAGGAACGACATAAGCGACCAGCTGCGGTGTGCTTATGTCCCGATGAACACTCATACCTGCAATGTTTTCTTCTCCATGTTTATCCATGAGCCACTGAGCAGAGCGCTTAAAAAAATCAGTTTCCTTGCTGGTTCCCCAACCTTCCCATTCAGGACTGGCGGTTAGCAAATACTCAATGCATAGCACTGCATCCGAACGTCTTTTTTCAGGAAGTCGATCTTTTATTGCCTGTTTGACTGCTTCAGGGGTAGCAACGGTATGATGATTTTTAGGGGTCAGGTTGGGGTCAGCATTGGGCGTTTCTATCGTTCGGTAGCTGTGCGCAAGACTGCTACCAATGTTGCCCATCGTCTTTAATTTTGCCGTCCTCAAAATTGCATAGTTCATCGCCATTTTTTTCCTATAATTGGGTGTTATTTCATTAAAGTGTACTTACTACACCACAATTTTACCTGTTAGGAAAGCGTGATTTTTGCAGCAAAAGGCGGTAAACAAGGGCTATTTTTCACTGTTTTTCAACTTGGCTGTTTACAGATTGTAAACACCTTTTTCCTTTATAAATCAATGACTAAGAACGATTTTGTTTGCACTTTGCAAACACTTCGATTTCAATAAACCTAACAATATCAGCTATTTGGCAGTCCCTTTAGGGTGCGTATGGTGTAGTCATTAAATTAGGTAGAAAATGACGGGTCTTTTATCTGTCGTAAAATCTGCTACAAAAAAGGGGTTATAAGAGCGTTACTTCTCGTTTTTCACTGGCATAATCATAGCTTGGTACAAACAACTTATTCATCTAAAAAATCATCTGTAGCTACAGATGATTCTAGTAGCGGAGTTATTTATGAGCATGATCGGTGTATCAGTAGCCAGCAGTAAAAGTCTTCAACTTGAAGCCACTCAAGAAGCCTATGATAGAGCTGTCGTGAAGCTTAATTTGCTGTCGATTGAAGATAAAACGCACGAAGAAGTGGTCAGAAGCAAGCTATTTGAGGTCATGGATGAAAGGAATGAGTTAGGAGATTATTCAACTTCTGACCTTCACGTCATGGGAAAAAGGGTTGAAAAGGCAGTTGATGATTTTCTTGCTGGATTGAATGAGCAGACTGTTACCACTTAGATTAGCGAAAAGATGGAACGCTATAGTTATTGAGGTTTAATCATCTTTCGCTTATATTGGGGGTACGAATATAAGCGAAAGATGATTGCTATGACTACAACTAATTATAATATACGGCTTGATCAGGATCTGAAGGATAGGTCTTTTTCTGTTCTAGAAAGCTATGGATTAACGCCTTCACAAGCCATCAGACTGTTCTTAAACCAAGTAGCCGATACTAATGCGATTCCTCTGTCTTTTGACTATCAACAACCTAAGCTCAACGCGCAAACTATCGCTGCTATTGCAGAGATCGCGAGCGGTAAAGGCACTAAGTACGACAGCTTTGGTGATTTGATGGATGAGTTAGAAGGCGAGGCTGATGAGATCCATTGAAGTATCAAGTCAGTTTAAGAGAGATGCCAAAAAGAATTATCTAAGCTTGCTCACTCCTGCATGGGGTGAGGTGCTTAATTGTTTGACTAACGACATACCGCTACCGGCTAAATACAAAGATCATGCGTTGACCGGCAATCATAAGGGGTTTAGGGATTGCCATATCAAGCCTGACTTGGTGCTTATCTACCGTATTCAGAGCGATACGGTAGATTTTGTTAGGCTGGGTAGTCATTCAGAGGTGTTTGATTAGCCTATTTTATGTAGTTCCATAATGACAGTCTGTTTTAAGTAGTCTGTTAATAGGCTTTTGGGGCGAAACAGCTGGTTCCGCTGGGGTATACCTATTTTGAAACTTACTACAACTTATAGTGCTTTTTTAAAATATCTATAATGGGTGCATACTCTTCTTTAAAGAATATATAGTTTTCTTCAGCTAATGACATAGAGCTTCTCATCTGCGGTTGATATTCTAGTACGCAGCTTACCAAGTCAGTATCTCCTGTAATAACGCTCCTTTCAAGTAAGCTTCTACTATACTTATCTAAATTCTCAATATCATAACCCTGCTGTAAAATACGCTCTAAAAGCTTTAAGTCTTTTTTATCAAGAGCCTCATCTATGGTATTTTCATAAACTGAAACATCTTGAAGGTCGAATAGAGAGCTGCAAAACTCTGAAAAGGATTGTGCCAGCTTGATAAATTTAGTGCCTATAGTATCGTTATCATAGAAATAGATTTCTCCAAAACTATCTGCCGCTAGACTTAGTATGATGTCGTTACCTACATTGTCATCGGCTATGATTAAAAATTTTCGTCCTTCCTCATGATCTATACTTTTTCCATTCTTGTACGAATTCATTAAATCAAAATAATCATTGTCATTGGAAATCCTATATACATGGTGAACAATAGAGTATTCACCTTCAAATACTTCAAAAGTATTTTTCTCAAAGCTCTTACCATTATGCTCTAGCAAATAACTTCTATAGTCTTGAGGTAGTGTTACACCTAACATATTTTCTAGGGTCACTAATCTTTCATTATCCAAAGCAGAAGTATTTTTTTTCATTCAATCGATCTCTATTCATGTTAAAGAATATGATGTGTACTATTGATCTAATGGTTATTAAATTTATGTTTAACACTAGCAGTTAGGTTCCTGTATAGCGCACCGATCATATTCCTATAACAGAGTTTGTGACAGATAAGGATTAGCAGTATGTTGAATATAAACGATGTTATTAAAGTCTCAAAAGATATTCAAGATAATATCAGAGCGGGTGAGGTGGGAACTGTAGTACATATCTTTGATGTGATTCCTCCCGTATATGAAATTGAGTTTTCTGATGATCAGGGTCGTACAATTGAAACTGTACCTTTGAAAGAAGAAGACATGAGCCTTTATTGGGTTGCCAGCACTGAAACATATGTCGAATAGTTAACGGTGAATTGTCCTGACTATTGATGACTATCTGATAACCTAGTCAAAAAACCATTAAGCCAAGCTCATTAAGTACACTCAGATGTACATTGATTTAATATAAAAATCTATATCCATTGGAATCACGTGGGCTATAGCCGAAGATCCAAGTCCTCACTAGGGTACCGTTCTTGCTTCTATAACAGACGTTATGGTAAATAGACACTCGATTCACAGCTTCTGATAATGACTAGAAACTAATCTATATGTCTTTATCCTGCCCATAGCATGGTATGTGCTCTAATCTATATGGTTATCTTTGGCTGACAGCTGCTAATAAATTCTTCCAAAAATAATTTGAAATTATCTACCTCAGCAAAAAAGTCTAGTCCAAAGTCATACCCTGTAATTTGGCTGTTTGTGTAAACTCCAACAGGCACTCTCAGCTTGATAAATAACAAATAGTCATTTGCTTTAAAGATATCCATAATAAAGAACATATCGATAGGACAGATAGAAAAAACCAGTTCATCTTCCTGTTCAAAACGATCTAAATTATTAAGCTTTGTAAGTTGTGTTTTTAGATAGGTTATATTCTCATATGACATACATCTATTTATTTCATTAACATCTTTAAAATCCAAGCACAGCAGTTCTGTTGTCACTTCAAAGTTGCACAATATACCAAACTCATTATAAGAAACTGGTGCAAGCATAATAGATATGTTTTTATTACAGTTGACTAATCTACTCATTTTAATTGCTCTTGAAAATGAATTACGATGAATACTAGTGTAAGACTTACCAGACTACCTATTAAATTATCTAAGACGAGTGACAGTAATGCGATGCAACATCGAAAATATTCCTTCATGTACATCATAAAGCACACCGTCATTGTCACAATAACTTAATCTATGGGTATATATAGCTCACAGTCAAATATTCAAATCCTCACTAGGGAACCGAACTTATCTAACACACTCATAAGACCTAGTATTCAAGATACTCTCTGATAGGACGTTTATTAAACTGAGCAGGGTCTTTTTTAAGGCGGTTAATCATTTCAAACTCCCAAGCATTCGGGTCTTGACCTGCTGGACTGGTAGAACTAACCAAGTGATTATAATCGGCAATAAAGCTAGGATTACGAGCGATACGCCCCAGCTGCTTATCGTTTAATCCTTCAATGGTAAACATATCAGATGTATCACCGTCCCTTCCACTTGCTAAATTCTGAGTGCTTTTAGGCTTTTCTTTATCTGAGATCTTGAACTTAAAACCTATTATCGTTCTACCTTTTTTAACTTGCTCATAGCCAACTTTGATATCAGTTTTTTCATTAATTTCTTGAACCGCAAGGTCTAAAACTCTTAATTTAAAATTCCCCATTCTTTTATA
>NZ_LXWA01000099.1:0-5911 GCF_001652315.1 Psychrobacter sp. SHUES1
AAAGCATAAGATACAGGAAAATAAATTTTTTACAAGCAATCAAGCAGGCAAAAGCAGAATGCTAGGAAAGGTAAGAGCGATAGAGAATAGCCTAAGTAAGAAAAGGCTGCTCATAAGAACGGGCTGTTATCTGATTTAGGCTTATCCACTGTCAAATTTTGCCGAGTCTTTTTCGCCTTTGATATGTGCTTTCTGATATTCCTAACTTTATCCAAGGTTTTAGCGATTGCTCCGATGTGGCTACAGGCTTCCGTTTAGATATCTTACCGCCTTTACTACCTTTAATTACTTGGCGGTAAATAAATTCATTATAGTGGTATGCATCACGCTTCCAGCAGTATTTTGCAATGCTTTTAGCAGTGGCTTTGATTTCTGAGTAAGGTAATGGCTCTGAAAACATCATATTCACGCTTTGAGCATGTTTAAGCACTGAGTTATACCATTGCTCCCAAGTCTTTCCTCGATGCTCTCTAATCGCAGAATACGCCCAATGACGAACAGTGTCGAACAAGGAGCAGTTCCTACCAAGTCCATATTCTTTCTCTTTGTTTGTTAAAGGTCTTAGATCAACGAAATCTGCTAGATAATTTAGCTCGTAGGCTTCTTTTGTCCATACTTCGGTACGCCAATGGCCGTGCATTGGGTTTTTAGTGATGAAGTTGGTATAGCCAACGTCTGCTTTTGTTTCTCTGACAAGTCCTGCTTGTATTTTAGCAAGATAATCTAAGGCTTTACGACTGCCGTGCTCACTGGTGCAAACAGGTGTTTTTAGCTCATAGACAATATGAGCGTGTCCGTTTGAGGGGTTTTGGCTTGTCCACCGTGGCGGTGGTAGGTATTCTTCCGCCCAACGCATTGCTCCATGCTTATGATCAATGTCTAGGCAGATAAAGTGGGTCATGCAAGGAGGGTTATGCTGGATATACCGCATCTTGACGGCGGTTTGCCTAGGGCGAATGACAAGATGACCTAAATCATCGGTGCAATAAGGCTTATGAGGGAGTGCTTCGTATATTTCCGGTAGTATTAACATCACGCACACTTGTTTTGGTGCGCCTGCTGATATAAAATGTCCGTATCGAAAAATGGGTTTTATATCTGCTGACACAGATTAAAATTCATCTAGCCCCTAGTGTTGGTAGCACTGGGGGTTAGTCGTTTCTAGCATTTGAGTTTACGCTTTCATAACTTTCACGTCAAATAGCATTTTCCGCTCAAAGTCACGCCATTTAAGGCGGCCATCGCTCTAAAAATTCGTACCTACGTCATTCTTGATATTTGGATCAAAACAATACTGCTTAGTGCATTGTTTTTTATAAACATTTTTATAGAAAACAACTGGCTGTTTCTGAAGGTTATATATTACGGTTGCAGACCTACGAATATGATTAATATAAATATTGACAACATAGCAGGCACTTGTAAATAAAAAGCTTTCTTTACATTTTTGTCTTTCCAACACTTAAAGTAAAAATAAACTGTAGGGATAAGCGGTATAAATATTGACGACAAAAATAAAGCTTTGCTATATCTCCACATTAATATCCAATGCCAAATTGCGCCTATTACAGCCAATATTACTAACAGAACGAAGATGATTGTAACCACGTTTTCCATCAAACTTATACCTATTATTATGAGTTGACGCAATGTACCAAATTTAGGACGAAATGGATGTTAGCGACCTTTCTCATTCAGTTCTCGATACTTATCACAACCGTCTTCATATCCATTATCACAAGAGATTCCGTACCACTCTTTTGCTGTGATTTTGTTTTGTAGAACACCATCGCCCTTTTCATATATTCTGCCAAGAGTAAAAGGTGCATATTTATTACCTTGCTCAGCCGACTTTTTTAACCAGTAAATACCTTTTGTATGATCTTGTCTTACGCCTATACCGTAGTAATATTTAGTGCCAAGCAAAGACTGACTTCCATCATGCCCTTGTTCAGCAGCCATCAAATGCCACTTTAAAGCTCTTGAAATATCTTTTTGAACACCATTGCCATCTTCATATTTAATAGCAAGGATAGCTTGTGCTTCCATCTGACCTGACTTAGCGGCTTTTCTATACCATTCGACTGCTTTGACCTCATCTTTCTGAACACCATTACCATGATCGTACATGTTAGCAAGCACGAACTGAGAATCAGGTGATCCTTCCTCAGCATCTATTTTGACCTCATCAAAAGTTGAGGTAATAGCTCCACTCATATCAAGGCCTGTATCATCTATATGTGTATAACCAACTTTAGCTGATGCACTTACTCCAGATAACAATCCTAAGATTATCAATCCACTACTAAGCATCCTTTTTAATAGTTTCATAGTCGTTATATTCCTCAAAGTGGTTAAAATTAAGATTGATACGCTGTAGAGACTTCAAGCCTTAGCTTGTATCTACAGTGTTTACTCTACTATGTCTTGCCTTAGCTATCGACCCATACTCGGAGACCTTGACCTTGTGGGCGCTTTAGCACGCTCAAGTTCTTGCTCTTTGGCTTGTATTAGCTCTCTAACTTGCTCAGCAGCGTGTTTAATTTCTTCACCTCCTCTTGTATTGCCGTCTGCGATCCGGTTATTTTCGCTTGTGACTGCTCTATTTTGATCTGTGCGTTCACTAATTCGCTCAATCCGTCCTCTAACTTCACTGTATCGCTCTCTAATTGCGTCGTATCGCTCTTTAGATAGTCGGGCGGTGTTATCGTGCTCTGATACGTCTTCAACTGCGCTACGAGCTGCATTTGTACGTTCCCTAACGCCAATAACTCGCTTATCAACGTTGATTGCGTTGTTACGTGCTCTTTCTGATATGCGACCCAGCCATTGAACACGTTCGTTTGTTCTGTCATTGAAGTTTGCAACTCCTTGAACAACGTCGGCAATCGTTCCAACTCTTTCGTCTTCGTCTCTGCCAATTTGTTCAATGAGGCGGTCAATTCCGCTATATCTTGGTCTTTCTTGCGCAGCTGCTGCTCCATGTATCGCTGTTGGCCGTCTAGCATCTTCTCTTGGCGTATGATCGTATCTTGTTGTGCTTGCATCGCTTGCTGTACCTGCTCTAGTAGTCTCTTGTCCATAATCTACCTCTGCCCATAGTTGATCGGCTGCTGCATCTGTGTTTGCGGTTTTTGAATGATGTAGGTCGGTTTTGAGAACTTGTTGACTGATACTGCCCCTATGATGATGCCTAGCACCAGTATCGTAAGTGCGACCAAACTGGCTACGATTGCCCATTTCTTCATTTCTGATCTGATGACCTGCGCGATCCTGTCCTCTCGCTGCTCTATCAGCTGCGCGATGTGCTGTGTGTAGCTCTCTATCATCGTCTCTGTCTGTTCTGCGAGTTGGTTTAAATCTTGGGTTAAATGGGCTTGGACGTTGCTCATATAGGTTTGTAGGGCGGTACTCATATCGGTTTGATGCTTGGCTAACATCGCGAGCAGCTGCTCGTTGCTCAAGTCGAGGCTTTCCATGCCTTGTTTGATGATAGTCTCGCTTTCTTTTAATTTCGCTGTCATAAAGCTGTTTAGCTGCATCGTAGCGTTCTGTACTTCTTGCTCGATAGTCTTCGCTTGCTGCTGTGACTGTGTTTTGAACTTCTCTGCTAAAGTTAAAATCTCGCTCATATAATCCGCCTGTCAGCCTAATATTTCGTTTTGCTTTGGGGTCTGGGTTTTTGATACTGATTGCTTTGTCGGTCTCACGTGCGATCTCAAAGCCACCATCTTTTAGGGCTTGAATAACGCCGTCACGATTGGTTATCGCACCCTGAGCCACTAACGATTTTAATCCGTCAGTAATGGCTTGCCTCGTGTCTTTAATATCCCTTGGTAAGTTGTCACGCTGCGCCATTAATCGCTTTTTGGCAGGATCATTGGGGTCGGTAAATCCATGCTCGATGTTCTGCATGTCTTTCCATGCGTTGACACGGCGCTTATCTACGTTATGAACATAGGGCTGAAACGCACGGCCATGCTCTAAATCGACATTCGCAAAGACAAAGTTCAGCTCTAATCTGCCTTTGTCTCTGTGTTCTATCCAACTAACACTTACTCTATCAACGTCTAGCCCTGCTCGAATGGTTTGCTCAAAGCCGTCCATTAAAGCGTTTTTTTGTTCTTGGGTTACTTGGTTGGCGGTCTCGGTAAACGATAAGCAGCCACTGGTATATTTTTGCTTAAAGTCGAGGCTATCAATGAGCAAGGCTTGGTTGTCTATATCGCCTCTCAAAACTTCGGCACCAAGACGTTTGCCGTCGGGCTGCTCTTTGTCTTTAAGCAAGTAGTCAAACACGCCTTTGCTACCACCAGTGCCATTGGTGAAGAATTTAACGATCATCGGGCACACTCGATGCTAGTACTTTGTCTAGCGTGGTTTGCAAATCCAGTAAGGCGATTAGTACGGCATTACCGACTTCTTGCCCTGTATTGGTCTGCTTGGCAATTTGGTTGATATTAATACCGATGCGATTAATGGCTCGCACCAATTCGGGATCGGCACTATGCACGATTTTTTTGGTCTTAGGTTCAGGCGCGGCTACCGGCTGATCGAGTATCAATCTACGAGCATAGGTTGACATATCATGTCTGCCTGCACGCTTTTTAATGTCTAATATCTCATCGTCAGATACTCTGATTTTTAGCCACTTTGTCCTTGCCATTTTAGCCTCACGAGTAGCGGTTGTTTTTTTACCCCTCACGGCTTTTTGTGAGGGGTTGGGGTTAAGGGGTTTCCCCTTACCAGTATGCCTTGGGTTAATAGTAACATAGTGGATATTGTACCCACGGTATATGCTGGCTTAATAATAAATTAACTTATTACTCAATCAAATAAGTACATATTCAATATGTCATATTATTAAAAATATCCTTTCGGGAAAGTAAAGTATAAGATTGCTAAAAAAAACTGGGACTATGAATGAAAACTACAATTTTTATATTAATAGCTTTAGCATTTATTACAATTCTTATTACTGGATTTTGGGGAATTGTCAGTGACACAATATTCCCTAGCTCAACATGGGGATTGTATGACAAAGAATTCTTTGAAGACCTTCTAGTAGGAATTCACGGAGGGATTATCGACCTATTGATAGTCGGTGTAGTTCTTTACTGGTTTGATATCAGAAGGGCTAAAAACGATTCAATAGAGGAGGCTGAAAACGACCTAGCTAACCTAGAATATTATTCTGGCTCTGACGCATCATTTAAATTTTATGGCTATGTAAGGTATCTTGCAGCACTAGGAGTCAATAAAGTTAAAATGTCTAATGGAAAACTGAGCGATTTAAACATAAAATCGCTAGAACTAGCAGATTCAAACTTAATTGGTGTGGACTTCTCTAGGAGTACTCTGAAAGACGTCACGCTAAAGAATTGCCAACTGCAAGCTGCCCAATTTATAGATACTAAGATAAGAAAGTGTATATTTCAAAATTCAAATCTAGAACGTGCAAAATTCATTAAAGCAGAACTAAAGAGTATAAATTTTGAAGGCTGTAATATCAAAGGCGCAACCTTTAAAGATTGCGAACTACAGAGTGCGATATTTAAAGGTGTAGACTGCAAGGGCGTAAGCTTCAAAGGATGTAACTTAAGATCAGCGAACTTCCTAACTGCTACAAACATTACGAGGGAAATGATTTTAGAGTCTAGTAACTACAAGTCTGTAAAGCTACCAGAAGGAATAGTCATATAACTGGGAGGGAATTGAACCACTCTACTAGCGAAAACACTAAGGAAATCGCAATATCCGAGACATTGAGCCTCTCCAGCACCAGCCAGTTGAAAGCATAAGATACAGGAAAATAAATTTTTTACAAGCAATCAAGCAGGCAAAAGCAGAATGCTAGGAAAGGTAAGAGCGATAGAGAATAGCCTAAGTAAGAAAAGGCTGCTCATAAGAA
>NZ_LXWA01000100.1:0-5824 GCF_001652315.1 Psychrobacter sp. SHUES1
AATAAGGATTTGAGTTGTTAAAACTATATTGTCTAAGTACGTATTTATCAGCTACACGAGAAGAGGCAAATTCAAGATCGTGTGTGATAAACAAAAAAGCACAGTCCGGTCTAACTGATTCTACTGCGTCCCATAATTTTGCCATTATAGAACGATGAATATGAAGTTCTGGCTCATCAAAAATTATCAAAGAATTCTCTTCTGCAACTAATGTTTGACCTAACATATAGAAAACAGCTCTTTCACCGTCGCTCATCTCACTACCAGAATAATACTGATCTGCATCTGCATCTGACACCTGAATATCATCACCAGATACATGTAGTTTTCGATGAGGTAATAATTGCTCCCAAATCTCTGTAAGGACTTCAAATTTTGTTGGATCAGCAGAGCTGTTATCGCCACTACGAACTCTTTTGTGAGTTGTCAGCGCTCTATTAGATTGCTCAGCAAATAAGGCTTGTATAAGGAAGTCAAAGTCATTGAGCATATGAACCGAATTTTTTCCACCCCAACGATTACCTGTTCTATGATGAATTGCGGCATTCTCACCTGAATAACCTACTCTAAGACCCAATAATGCGTTGGCTTCACTTATTTTTGGAACCGTTGGATTTAAAGTAAGAGCTCTATGAGCTGAAATTCGGTGAGCGTTAATACCTAATTGCTCTTCTATGTAAGTAGCAAGTCTCGTTTTACCTGTGCCATTGGCTCCAACAAAAACCGCGGAGGATCCTGCTTCTATTCTTATTTCTTCATGTTTATCAAGCATGGGTATATTAATCGTAAAAACCACTATCTCTTCCTTATTTTTCTAGTTTTGCAGACATTTGCATTGATATGCTGCAACATCTGCTTATTACCCCAGAGGAGCCCGCTATTTCATTCCTTAAAAAATATTAATAAACCACTTAAAACCATAAAGACTCCACAGGAACCCTTTCTCCTAGCTTGTTTAATTTTCGATCCAACAACTGAAAAGCATTAGGCTAATCAAACACCTCTGAATGGCTACCCAGCCTAACAAAATCTACCGTATCGCTCTGAATACGGTAGATAAGCACCAAGTCAGGCTTGATATGGCAATCTCTAAATCCTTTATGATTGCCGGTTAACGCATGATCTTTGTATTTAGGCGGTAGCGGTATATCGTTAGTTAAACAATTGAGTACCTCGCCCCATGCAGGAGTGAGTAAGCTTAGATAATTCTTTTTGGCATCTCTCTTAAACTGACTTGATACTTCAATGGATCTCATCAGCTTCGCCTTCTAGCTCATCCATCAAATCGCCAAAACTGTCGTACTTACTCCCTTTACCGCTCGCAACCTCTGCAATAGCAGCGATAGTTTGCGCGTTGAGCTTCGGCTGATAGTTAAAAGACAGAGGAACCTCATTGGTATCGGCTATTTGATTTAAAAACAATCTGATGGCTTGTGAAGGCGTTAACCCATAGCTTTCAATAACAGAAAAAGCCCTATCCTTCAGATCCTGGTCAAGCCGTACATTATAATTAGTTGTACTCATAGTAATCACCTTTCGCTTATGTTTGTACGTCCAATATAAGCGGTAAATGATTAGATCTCAATAGTTTTAGCGCTTTTTCTGAGTTTTTGCATGAGATAAATTTAGGGAAAGGCTCGATTATATGTTTCTACTTTAAGCCTTTAAGTAATTTAGCTTCCATATGGCTAACCCCAGCAGCTTCTATTAGCTTCTCAAAACTCGAATATCGGCTGCAACTAGATATAAAACTAGGGATCATAAGATCGTCCAGCGGGATACTATGGGTGCCAGATAACTCTGAGAGATTTTTCTCTAGTTGATCAAGACCTGTTAAATCAAATTTCATGATTTTCTCCTCGTATTATTTAAAGAAAAAAATTACCCAAACTATGAGAATTATCTGTAGCTACAGATAATTCTTTTAGGTTAATAAATTATTGATACCAGCCTAAGATTATGCCAGTGAATGACTAGGAGTAACGCTCTTTTAAACCCTTTTTTGTAGCAGATTTTACGACAGATAAAAAACCCGTTATTTACTACCTAATTTAATGACTACACCTTACGCACCCTAAAGGGACTGCCAAATAGCTGATATTGTTAGGTTTATTGAAATTTGAGTGTTTGCAAAGTGCAAACAAAATCGTTATAAGTTATTGATTTAAAAATAAAAAAGGTGTCTACAATCTGTAAACACCCAAGTTGAAAAACAGTGAAAAATAGCCCTTTTTCACCGCCTTTTGCAGCAAAAATCTCGCTTTTCTAACAGGTGAATTTATGGTGTAGTATGTACACTTTAGTAAAATAACACCCAATTATCAGGAAAAAGTAGTAATGAACTATGCGATTTTAAGAACGGCGAAATTAAAGACGATGGGCAACATTGGTGGCAGTCTTGCACACAACTATCGAACGATAGAAACGCTCAATGCTGATCCCAACCTCACCCCTAAAAATCACCATAGTGTCGCTACCCCTGAAGCAGTCAAACAGGCAATAAAAAACCGACTTCCTGAAAAAAGACGCTCTGATGCGGTGCTCTGTATTGAGTATTTAATAACCGCCAGTCCTGAATGGGAAGGCTGGGGAAAAAGCCAAGAAGTAGAATTTTTTAAGCGATCTGCTCAGTGGCTCATGGATAAGCATGGGGAAGAAAATATTGCAGGTATAAGTATTCACAGGGATGTAAGTACACCGCACCTAGTCGCTTATGTCGTTCCTATTGATCAAAAGGGGAAGCTAAACTGTAAGGATTTTCTAGGTGGCAGGGCTAAATTAAACAAGATGCAGACCGATTTTGCCAATACGGTCTCTGATTTATGGTTAACGAGGGGTAAAGAAGGCTCTAAAGCCAAGCATACCAGCATCAAGGAGTATTACCACGACATCAATCACGCGAGGGATTTTAGTATTACGACTTTAGCGCCTAAGCCTGAAATGTTTGAAAGCAAGGCCCGGTATGGGGAAAAGGTCACAGCAGCTGTTATTGAGCAAATAGAACCGACTGTGAAAGCAGCAAATAGCATCCTGACTGACTACGAGAAGGCGAGGAATGATAAAAGCGTTGCGGAAGCGAGCTATGACACTCTCAAAAAACGTGTTGAGCCTTACTTATTGGCAATTGAAGGGTTAAATCAAGAGGAAATTACTAGGGTAAACGAGGCAATGCAGCTGGAAAGCCGTAAAATCACTGTAGAGCTAAATAATACTAAATGGGCTAGGAAGATATCGAAATATTGACTAAAGGCTCTTAAATCTAATTATGTAGGCAAATAGGATGGTTTCTATAGCTCACTACTAAACTTTAAGGAAAAAAGTTATTAGAAAGCTTAAAAAATTATTAATTTGAAAAACCTGCTGCTTTAGATGAGCCTAAAAACAAATTGATAGATTATCTGACTCAAAAGATCAAAAAAAGTCTCTGATATTTCGAGGTAACTAGGGCTTTTTTCTTTTGTGTTTTTAATTAGTAAAAAAATAAAAAAAATGCTTTTAATGCTTTTAATGCTTTTAATAGCTTTTAGACCCTCTGTAACCCCTGCTAGTATTGACTTGTAAGCTCCATTAAGGGACGTTTAGTTACCCATTAAGGGACGTTTAGTTACCCATTAAGGGACGTTTAGTTACCCATTAAGGGACGTTTAGTTACCATTATAGGACTTATATATATTTGTCCCATAAATGACGTTTAGTTACCATTATAGGACTTATATATATTTGTCCCATAAGGGACTTAGTGTTATGATGTCACTAAATACTAGTAAGGAAGGAATCTCGTGAGTAAAGGTAATTTAGTTGTTAAAACAAATCAGCTTAATTCAGCATTACAGAATTTATCTTTGCCTGAAATTCGTATTGTTCAACTGGCAATAGTAGATGCTAGGGAAACCAATACAGGGCTAAGCACTGATAAACCATTACGCATTGATGCTCTACGCTATGCTGAGATGTTTGAAACCACTCGACAGAATGGCTATAAGCGTATGAAAGAAGCTGAGGAAACGTTATTTAATAGGCGTTTTAGTTATATTGACGATAAAGGGAAGATTATTAAATCCCGTTGGATACAGCAAGTAAGATATCTTGATGACGAGGGGGCAATCGAATTAGTCTTTACTCTTGCCGTGGTCAATGGCATTAGTCGTATTGATGGTGCAGAAGATTTTTTTACCTCATATCTGCTTGAGCAAACCGCCAGTATGGACAGCATTTACTCTGTTAGGCTTTATGAACTGTTAGTACAGTGGAAAGCTGCCAAGCAGACTCCAATGTTTGCGCTTGAGAAGTTTAGAGATCAATTAGGTGTTGGTATCGAAGAATATAAAGCTATGAACGATTTTAAAAAGCGTGTGCTGCTAGTAGCTATTGATGAAATCAACAAAAAATCAGATATTAAAATCAGCTATGAACAAGTCAAAAAAGGTCGCAAGATTGTAGGTTTTACTTTCACTGTTTATGAAAAGCCAAAAGCTAAGACTGATGTAGTTAGTAAGGAGCGCGACGCTAGTACAGCAGATATGTTCACGGTTGATGGGTTGAATGATAAGCAGCTAGGGCGTATTGCTCGTAACCCTGCTTTTATGGCGGAATACAATCATTTAGTAAGTCCGACTAGCCCAGCTGGGCAGTCACAGCAAGGGTGGGAGTTTGAAATGGTTAACCGCCTTAAAAAAGATCCTACACAGTTTAATAAACGTCCTATCAGAGAATATCTTGAATACTAGGTCTTATGGGTACGTTTGATTTCCTAGTAATAACTTGAACCTTTGGCTATAAAATAATAGTAGCAATGGTTTGAGTGATCTAAATAATAGGTGTTAGTCCTTTCATAAATACGTATCACAGCGCTGTGATACGTGGAATCATCAAATATAGAGTTTACTGTGGTGTAATATCTGGAAGAGTGTCTTTAATCGATTGAACTAACCCTTCTACGCTGTCGTTTTTTAAAACTCGTACTATCCAGCTTTCAAAGTCATTACGGCGACACCCTTTCAAATGTAGAGCTGCCTTTGCGATCAATCCTTTATTATCGTAGTTGGCTAATAACAATGGTAAATCTCTACTCTCTACAGCTTGGCGAATCCTATCAGTAGCTTCTTGAGCAATACTCTCAATATTTAATTGAGCTGTTTGGTAAGAATATAAATCTGATAGCGCATCAACTGTTTCTGCTTCTGCAAAATCAATTTTTTTGAGCAATCGATCTATACGCCTTTTACAATACCTTGTTACTACTTTTTCGATAGCTTTATCTGAATTTAAGAATGCAAAAATATCTGAGGCTAGATTTTCTAGCTTTGCATCAAGCTCACTACCAACATGACCTTCACTTTGCGCGATAACACTACTAACACTTGGAAGAAGAATTAAATTCTCAATTTCAGATACAGGCAGAGTAGCAATACCCAAGCTTTGTAGATGATCTCGGTCAGCCTGACTATAATCATCAGCATCGACAATGCCTGAGCAAGTTATTCTTGTTAGGCTAGCATTTTTTCTCATAGTTACTACAGAGTGAATTACGTCTTCACAAGAGCCTTTCGGCACAATACTCCACTCTGTAAAACAACTTCTATACAGTGCAATATCTAAGCTGTCATTAGTACCCTCAACAAATAATATTGGTTTTCGGCTACCTAGAATCAATGTCGTCAACTCTTCATCAAAACCTGAATCACTGGGAAGTTTCTCAATATTCCAATAAGGATTTGAGTTGTTAAAACTATATTGTCTAAGTACGTATTTATCAGCTACACGAGAAGAGGCAAATTCAAGATCGTGTGTGATAAACAAAAAAGCACAGTCCGGTCTAACTGAT
>NZ_LXWA01000101.1:0-3025 GCF_001652315.1 Psychrobacter sp. SHUES1
CCATCATGCTATTGTCGTCAGCAAAGGGGGTTAGATATGAGTCTGTGTGTTTAATGACTAGTGTCATCTTAATCCAACTGAATCAAGGATTAAGGTGATATCGAAATAATTAGACTTGATACAAACCACTTGGGTGTTGTATGGTCAAGCCAAACGAGCAATTAGTACAGGTTAGCTACACACATCGCTGTGCTTCCACACCCTGCCTATCAACGTCCTAGTCTTGAACGGCTCTTTAGGGAAATCTAATCTTGAGGTGGGCTTCCCGCTTAGATGCTTTCAGCGGTTATCCCATCCGAACGTAGCTACCGGGCAATGCCATTGGCATGACAACCCGAACACCAGTGGTTCGTCCACTCTGGTCCTCTCGTACTAGGAGCAGATCCTCTCAAATTTCCAACGCCCACGGTAGATAGGGACCGAACTGTCTCACGACGTTCTAAACCCAGCTCGCGTACCTCTTTAAATGGCGAACAGCCATACCCTTAGGACCTGCTTCAGCCCTAGGATGAGATGAGCCGACATCGAGGTGCCAAACACCGCCGTCGATATGAACTCTTGGGCGGTATCAGCCTGTTATCCCCAGAGTACCTTTTATCCGTTGAGCGATGGCCCTTCCATACAGAACCACCGGATCACTAAGACCTACTTTCGTACCTGCTCGACTTGTGGGTCTCGCAGTTAAGCGCGCTTTTGCCTTTATACTCTATGAACGATTTCCGACCGTTCTGAGCGCACCTTCGTACTCCTCCGTTACTCTTTAGGAGGAGACCGCCCCAGTCAAACTACCCACCATACATTGTCCTCGGTATTGTTATACCTGAGTTAGAACCCCGACATGACCAGGGTGGTATTTCAAGGATGGCTCCACCAAGACTAGCGTCTCGGCTTCAAAGCCTCCCACCTATCCTGCACAAGTCAGGTCAAAGTTCAATGTAAAGCTGTAGTAAAGGTTCACGGGGTCTTTCCGTCTAGCCGCGGGTACACAGCATCTTCACTGCGATTTCGATTTCACTGAGTCTCTGCTGGAGACAGCGCTGCCATCATTATGTCATTCGTGCAGGTCGGAACTTACCCGACAAGGAATTTCGCTACCTTAGGACCGTTATAGTTACGGCCGCCGTTTACTGGGGCTTCGATCAAGAGCTTCGCTTACGCTAACCCCATCAATTAACCTTCCAGCACCGGGCAGACATCACACCCTATACGTCCACTTTCGTGTTTGCAGAGTGCTGTGTTTTTAATAAACAGTTGCAGCAGCCTGGTATCTGCGACTGCCAACAGCTCAAGGAGCAAGTCCTATCACCATCGGCAGCGTACCTTCTCCCGAAGTTACGGTACCATTTTGCCTAGTTCCTTCAGCAGAGTTCTCTCAAGCGCCTTGGTATTCTCTACCTGATCACCTGTGTCGGTTTAGGGTACGATTCGTTTATAACTATTGCTTAGAAGCTTTTCCTGGAAGCATGGTATTTGCCACTTCACGGTACAAGTACCGCTTGCTATCAGATCTCAGCCGTATTACAGTCCGGATTTGCCTAAACTGTAAGCCTACATCCTTTCACCTGGACAACCAACGCCAGGCTGACATAACCTACTCCGTCCCTCCATCGCATTATAAACAAGTATCGGAATATTAACCGATTTCCCATCGACTACGCCTTTCGGCCTCGCCTTAGGGGTCGACTCACCCAGCCCCGATTAACGTTGGACTGGAACCCTTGATCTTCCGGCGTGCGAGCTTTTCACTCGCATTATCGTTACTCACGTCAGCATTCGCTCTTGTGATACCTCCAGCATGCTTTACAACACACCTTCACAGGCTTACACAACGCTCCCCTACCACTTGAAAACAAATTCAAATCCGCAGCTTCGGCTCCTAGTTTGAGCCCCGTTACATCTTCCGCGCGGGCCGACTCGACTAGTGAGCTATTACGCTTTCTTTAAAGGATGGCTGCTTCTAAGCCAACCTCCTAGCTGTCTATGCCTTCCCACCTCGTTTCCCACTTAACTAGGAATTTGGGGCCTTAGCTGGCGGTCTGGGTTGTTTCCCTCTCCACAATGGACGTTAGCACCCACTGTGTGTCTCCCGGATATCACTCATCGGTATTCGGAGTTTGCATCGGTTTGGTAAGTCGGTATGACCCCCTAGCCGAAACAGTGCTCTACCCCCAATGGTGTTCGTCCGAGGCGCTACCTAAATAGCTTTCGGGGAGAACCAGCTATCACCGAGTTTGATTAGCCTTTCACCCCTATCCACAAGTCATCCCCTGGCTTTTCAACGACAGTGGGTTCGGTCCTCCGGTGCCTGTTACGGCACTTTCAACCTGCTCATGGATAGATCACTCGGTTTCGGGTCTATACCCTGCAACTAATCGCCCTATTAAGACTCGGTTTCCCTACGGCTCCCCTAAACGGTTAACCTTGCTACAGAATATAAGTCGCTGACCCATTATACAAAAGGTACGCGGTCACCCTAATAAATTAAGGCTCCCACTGCTTGTACGCACACGGTTTCAGGTTCTATTTCACTCCCCTCACAGGGGTTCTTTTCGCCTTTCCCTCACGGTACTGGTTCACTATCGGTCAGTCAGGAGTATTTAGCCTTGGAGGATGGTCCCCCCATCTTCAAACAGGATTTCTCGTGCCCCGCTCTACTTAATATGTTAACGCTAATGTTTCGAATACAGGACTATCACCTACTACGGTCAGCTTTCCCACGCTGTTCTTCTACATTAGCATTAATCGGCTTCTCCCCGTTCGCTCGCCGCTACTAGGGGAATCTCAATTGATGTCTATTCCTAAGGGTACTGAGATGTTTCACTTCCCCTCGTTCGCCTCTTATATAAATATAAGATAGCTAGCTTATGCTAGCTGGGTTTCCCCATTCAGAAATCTCCGGATCACAGGATATTGCCGCCTCCCCGAAGCTTATCGCAGGCTGTCACGTCTTTCATCGCCTCTGACTGCCAAGGCATCCACCATGTGCGCTTCATTACTTGACCATACAACCCCAAGTAGTCTTTCG
>NZ_LXWA01000101.1:3468-5685 GCF_001652315.1 Psychrobacter sp. SHUES1
CTGAAAGCTTACTGCGTTTATAGTGGTGGAGCCAAACGGAGTCGAACCGTTGACCTCCTGCGTGCAAGGCAGGCGCTCTACCAACTGAGCTATGGCCCCATATATAAATGGTGGGTCTAAGTGGACTTGAACCACTGACCCCCGCGTTATCAACACGGTGCTCTAACCAGCTGAGCTACAGACCCAAATTACGCTTGTATAAACGTAAGCTTAAACTAAAGAACAACTTGTTGTGAATTCTTGCTGACCGAATGCTGTCTATAAGGAGGTGATCCAGCCGCAGGTTCCCCTACGGCTACCTTGTTACGACTTCACCCCAGTCATCAACCACACCGTGGTGAGCGCCATCCTAAAAGGTTAGGCTACCCACTTCTGGTGCAATCAACTCCCATGGTGTGACGGGCGGTGTGTACAAGGCCCGGGAACGTATTCACCGCGGCATTCTGATCCGCGATTACTAGCGATTCCTACTTCATGGAGTCGAGTTGCAGACTCCAATCTGGACTACGATAGGCTTTTTGAGATTCGCATCACATCGCTGTGTAGCTGCCCTCTGTACCTACCATTGTAGCACGTGTGTAGCCCTGGTCGTAAGGGCCATGATGACTTGACGTCGTCCCCGCCTTCCTCCAGTTTGTCACTGGCAGTATCCTTAGAGTTCCCGGCCAAACCGCTGGTAACTAAGGACAAGGGTTGCGCTCGTTGCGGGACTTAACCCAACATCTCACGACACGAGCTGACGACAGCCATGCAGCACCTGTATTCTAATTCCCGAAGGCACTCCCGCATCTCTGCAGGATTCTAGATATGTCAAGACCAGGTAAGGTTCTTCGCGTTGCATCGAATTAAACCACATGCTCCACCGCTTGTGCGGGCCCCCGTCAATTCATTTGAGTTTTAACCTTGCGGCCGTACTCCCCAGGCGGTCTACTTATTGCGTTAGCTGCGTCACTAAGTCCTCAAGGGACCCAACGACTAGTAGACATCGTTTACGGCGTGGACTACCAGGGTATCTAATCCTGTTTGCTACCCACGCTTTCGAACCTCAGTGTCAGTATGATGCCAGAAGGCTGCCTTCGCCATCGGTATTCCTCCAGATCTCTACGCATTTCACCGCTACACCTGGAATTCTACCTTCCTCTCACCTACTCTAGCCTAACAGTATCAGATGCCGTTCCCAGGTTAAGCCCGGGGCTTTCACATCTGACTTATCAAGCCACCTACGCTCGCTTTACGCCCAGTAATTCCGATTAACGCTTGCACCCTCTGTATTACCGCGGCTGCTGGCACAGAGTTAGCCGGTGCTTATTCTGCAGCTAATGTCATCGTCTATGGGTATTAACCATAGAGTCTTCTTCACTGCTTAAAG
This sequence comes from Psychrobacter sp. SHUES1, assembly GCF_001652315.1. Classification (NCBI taxonomy): domain Bacteria; kingdom Pseudomonadati; phylum Pseudomonadota; class Gammaproteobacteria; order Moraxellales; family Moraxellaceae; genus Psychrobacter; species Psychrobacter sp. SHUES1. Next base: position 4,838 of record NZ_LXWA01000101.1, read on the forward strand.
TGCTTTACAACCAAAAGGCCTTCTTCACACACGCGGCATGGCTGGATCAGGGTTGCCCCCATTGTCCAATATTCCCCACTGCTGCCTCCCGTAGGAGTCCGGGCCGTGTCTCAGTCCCGGTGTGGCTGATCATCCTCTCAGACCAGCTACAGATCGTCGCCATGGTAGGCCTTTACCCCACCATCTAGCTAATCCGACTTAGGCTCATCTAATAGCGAGAGCAACAAGTTGCCCCCTTTCTCCCGTAGGTCGTATGCGGTATTAATTCGAGTTTCCCCGAGCTATCCCCCACTACTAGGTAGATTCCTAAGTATTACTCACCCGTCCGCCGCTCGTCAGCGAGAAGCAAGCTTCTCCTGTTACCGCTCGACTTGCATGTGTTAAGCCTGCCGCCAGCGTTCAATCTGAGCCATGATCAAACTCTTCAGTTTAATCTTGCATGAAGTCCTTTAAAGAGACTTCGAAACTTGGCTCATTTAATCTGGCAATTACGCTCTCGTATGTTTCATATAATGAATTAACTTTGAGTTTTCTTGCTGTCTTAAATGATAATTTTTATAGTTAGAATGACTCCCGAAAAGAGAGTAAAACCAACTTTATTTTTTAGCATTCTGAATCAGCAAAAATCCACACAAGTTGTTCTTTAGTTATGCTTTTAAATAGTGTCAAGCTACTGTCGTCCAGTAACTGATATATAGGGTATTTCTCTTTGCTAGTTCGTTTAAGTTAAGAACTTATCCTATCTAGCGAGCCGACTATCATATCATAATGATTTGGTTTGTCAAGCTTTTTTATAATTTGTTTCAATGGGTTAGCCAGGTTTGTTATATGTAATTGACATATAAGTT
>NZ_LXWA01000102.1:0-5412 GCF_001652315.1 Psychrobacter sp. SHUES1
CTTAACGGCTTCTGCTTTAAATTCTGTGCTGTAAGTTCTGATTTTCTTGGTCATGGTAAACTCCTGTGAATACGCTTAGTTTACCAAGTTTAGTTGTACGGTTTCTTCAGCATAGCTCACTAGACTGATCTTACTCTGTGATGCTGCCGTTACCTCATTCATAGCAGTGGCTGCTTGACTGGCTGAAACAGAGGCCATGCTAAAGCTTGCGACACTGAGTGCCATTACAAGAGATTTCTTCAATGTTGGTAGTTTTTTCATAATAAAATCCTAAAATGCGTCAGTTTTTCTGCAGACTGATTGTTAATTAGAATAAGAGTTTGATTTCAAAATGAATAATGACATACAGTTAATCGCTATGGTTAAGGGATTTATGCTGAAAAATGTAACGGGCGTTATCTCAAATAACGTTGGATAGAAGGATTCGATTTCATTGGTTCTCTTGTGGTATACCCATATAATATCCATTATATTCTTAGCATTTTTCTTTGGTTTAAAAGCTATTAACGATCAAAAATTTTATCTAAACATCAAGAATGATGCAGGTTGTGGTGGCATGGGCATATAATTTGCCATCAGGCCCTACAATTTTGCCTTCAGCAGTCGCTGTTCTCCGACCAGCATGAATGACTTTGCCTTCAGCCCGTACTAAAGGTGTTGCCACTGTCAAAGCTCGCACCATATTTACTTTTATCTCTAACGTTGTATAGGTTTTTCCTGCTGGCAAAAGGGTATGGACAGCGCAGCCAACAGCGGAATCTAAAAGCGTGCAGAACCAGCCGCCGTGGACTGTACCCAATGGGTTGTAATGATGACGCTTTGGCCGCCCTTGAAAAACGGCAATACCTTTTTCCATATGGATAGGAGTGTAGTCAAGTGTCAGACCAATAGGAGGATGAGGCAGCTCTCCTGCAAACATAGCATTAAAAATATCCATACCACTGCGAGTGGTTAAGTCTGATAATGGAATAACATCAGCGTCACCTAGCTTTTCTCTAATACGTGCTTCTTCTGCTTCCCATGTTGCTATTGTTTCTTCGACATTCATTTTCAATTCCTTAAAACGATAAATAAGAGGTTAGGCTATTTTTATAAAGGCTAAAGTTTCACCAATTAGTAATCTTAATGCCCACTTTTATTTTTAAAGTACATCGTTACATAGGCGATTAACCAAAAGGCACAAATTGCTTGAAACCAGATAAGACTGTGCATGGTAACAGTCATGATATTATCAGTCTCTATGTTGTAGTGCAGTAACGACAACAACCCCATTAAGGCATACAAATAAAGCCACCAACGTCCTTTGGTCATCTGGCTTTTGACAGCCACAATCAGGCCATAGATACCAATTGGTGTCATGACGAACCAGAAGGCATCTACAAGCTGAGGAGATAACCAATCAGGCTCAGGATAGTGATCGAAATGAATCACATTATGAACATAGTGTAAAATGCTCGAAAACACATTAAGTAATACAATGAAAATCAGGGTTTTATAGTGATTGTAACGGTTTATCATGATGTACCTTGTTGATCGTCTCTAAAATATCTTGCCAAATATGAGTGTTTTTACTTCTAAAGTAGCCAAAATGTCCAACTGATTGGTCTGAGCTCCTGCCAATGCTATAGCGTTTAAAAGTGATAGGTCGATCGCTGGTCACATTTTTCCAAAAATTATGCAGGTTGCGTTCAGTACAGATTTCATCATCATCGGCAGTGAAGACGAAAGTTGGCACATTAAAATTTTTGTAAGTACCAAGGGGAATGGTTTTCCCATAGAATTTATCTGAGAAAAACAGCTCTTTTTCTCGGCACCAAGCACCCCATTCCTCTGTAAAACCAGCTGGCAAATCTTCCATGAGTTTGAAGCTTTTAGCCGGCACATAATTAAAGACTTTATTACTAAGCGGTGCTAAAAAACGGAAAAAGAAATTGGCTTTAAGACGATAGCGAAGCGGCATATAGCTAAAATATCCTGCCGATACAGCCACTGCAATTAGAGCATCTAATTGATCGGCGTTATGAGCAAGGCCAACTTGTTGACCTCCAGCGCTATGCCCTACGCAATACAAGGGTAAGTCATTGAACAGGCGCTTAGCTGTATCGATGGCAGCTGGAATGTCGTACCGTCCGATATCAGAATACTGATAATGACACTCCTTTAGATGACTTGTTTTAGAATCGCAAAACCCTCTATAGTTCCAAAGAATGACATGAAAACCATGCTCTCTTAAGTATTTAGCAAACGGCAAATAATAAGAAGTGTGGGTAGCGGTTCCTGGATTTATCAGAACAACGGCCTTAGGGTTATTCGCTTTATAGAGGGTTGCACGCAGCTCGACGTTGTCGTCCGTCAGTATATTTATATCCATAAAAAAACCTACTTGTTGTTAATTAACGCCTACTATAAACTATGGACATTACTCCACAGTCAAGCGTTAATTGAGGGTGCTCGATAATGAATATAAAAGAATTAACTGAAACAGTCGGACTAAGCAGAGATACGATTCGTTTTTACGAAAGGGAAGGATTGATTTCGAAACCATCTAGAAAGTCTAATGGTTATAGAGATTACGATAACAAGATTGTGGAACAGCTTAATATGATTGTTATGGCGAAGGAGCTCGGTTTCACCCTAAAAGAGATTAGAGAGCTAACAGAGCTACTGTATTCAAACAACCTGACCCAATCACAAATGGGTGAAAAGCTTCTAGAGAAAAACAAACAGCTAGAAATTAAAATTTCAGAACTGTCTAAGATGAAAACGTTAATCGATAATGCATTAAAAGGTATGTGTGAATATAAGGATAAGTTGGCGCTTTGAGACCTTCCTAAATTTTGTGTAAGCATTTAATCTAAACGTCAGTTACACAGAATCTGGGATGGTCTCTTCAAGTCCTCACTAGCGCACCGATCATGATTAGAATATGTATGATAAGTACACCATGAAGTACACTGTGACTGTTTCAACCAGTTAAAACGTTGATACTATTAGCCTATAGCCTTAGATTCAAGTCCTCACTAGGGAACCGCACCAGTGAAATTGGTTTGTCATAGGCATACTTACAATAGATTATAGTGCAATGGGAAGATAGAACTAAGACAATTAAAGAGCTGATTAAAGAACTCTAAAGTTTTGAGGATCAAAACTTGATTGTTATGATAACTAATGATGAAGGTGAAACATTTAACTCGGTAAAGTTGGTTAGCAAAGGGTTTGTAACTAATAAAGATGATCCTGATAAATATAAGAAAATTTATTGTGCTTTACACTTCTAAGCTTTAAGACCATCTAAGACAGTTAGTTGGTTTTTTAATCCTTAAACCCATGAAAATCGGTTGGGGGGTGATTTTTTTGCCGTGTGCAGAGAAAAGCAAGTCAAAGATCTTTTTACTAGCTGCTTTAGCGATAACCATTATTTAAGATAATCTCGTTAAAGCAGCTATGACCTAACCTTTAAATGTTAAAAGTTAAGGGTAAATTTGAAAAATCAAGGAGTTAAAATGACTTTACGACATTCTTCTTCACGCTTTTCGAAAATTTCATAACCTTTAGCAGCGTCAGACAAATTCATACGGTGAGTAATAATAGCTTCAGGTGATAAATCACCATTTTCAATATACTCTAATAATTGTGGTAAATACTTGTGTACATGGGTTTGGCCCATTTTGAAAGTAAGCCCTTTATCAAAAGCGTCACCAAATAAGAAACCATGAATGGGTCCTGCATACACACCAGGAACACTAACGACCCCGCCACGACGCACAGCTGCAATACATTGACGTAAAGCTGCACCACTTGACCCTTCAATTTTCAAATTGGTCATTATTGTTTCTAGCATACTGCCTTTGGCTTCAAAGCCAATCGCATCAATAACGCTGTCAACGCCGCGATGCCCTTTGGTCTGTTCAATGATGAATTCAGCAGCATCTACCTTATCGAAATTAACCGGAATAGCCCCGTACGTATCTTTGGCATACTGCAAACGGTAGTCATTATGATCTACCACGAAGATCTGCTCAGCGCCTAACATTTTGGCACAAGCTGCTGATAACAACCCCACAGGACCCGCACCATAAATAGCTACGGTTGAACCTTTAGTAATATTGGCATTAGTCACGGCCTGCCAAGCAGTTGGTAAAATATCTGATAAAAATAAAACCTTCTCATCTGACAGTGAGCCATTTACTTTGAACGGATTAAAATTACCTTTAGGAACCCGTACAAATTCTGCTTGTCCACCAGGAATCCCACCATATAAATGGCTAAAACCAAATAAAGCAGCCGGTGGCGGAATTATTTTTTTATTAATAGCAGCGCCTGGGCCTGTATTTGTCGTCTCACAAGCGGACATTAGGTCATGCTGACAGAAAAAGCAGTTACCACATGCAATAACAAAAGGAATAACAACTCTATCGCCTTTTTTAACAGCAGTGACTTCAGAGCCTACTTCTTCAACCACACCCATAAACTCATGACCGAAGATATCGCCTTCCTCGGTTGCAGGCATTTTGCCACGATATAAGTGTAAATCTGAGCCACAAATTGCAGTCGCAGTCACACGTAAAATAACATCATCTTTTTCTTGCAGTTTAGGCTCTGGGACATTGTCCACTCGCACATCTTTAGCACCGTGGTAAGTTAAAGCACGCATAATTTCTCCAATTAAGTAAAGATTGCAAAATCTCGATAAACCAATAATCTGTGATAATAAAAGATAAAAGCTATTAGAATCAGTGGTTTATGTTATCTAAGTTAAGTATTACTCAATTATATTAGCACCTTGAAAAACAAGATTTATAATCAACGTGTGTTAAAAAGGTTGCGTGTTGTAAGTAAAAAATTGTAGTGGTCAACTAATTTAGGACACTAATAAAATTCAAACCTACATCGCCATTCCTTATAACCCTGAGTCGAGAACGGATAATAATTATAAGCGTTGGGGCAACTTTTATGACCGCCAAGATCTGTTAGTAGGTGACGAGTTATGGCAGCTTGTGTCAGGTAGTCAATTTTCACTCAATGATATGGTTGATATTTTTAGAGAGGTCGGTGCTGAGTCTAAAGAAGATATCGAGAAGGCTTTAAATACAGATCATTTTTGAATCAACAGCTTAGTTATATTAAATCAGTAAATGAATCCGTCACTCTGCTTGTCTACAATGAAAGCTTCATAATCTCATTAAAAAACTAGGGTGTGTATAGAATTCAAATGAGTGGCAACCAAATAAAGACACAAGCAAGCATTACCGCTGCTGCATAGCTATCTTTGAGCTTATCATATCGCGTGGCAATGCCCCTAAAATGTTTCAACCTAGCAAAAGCGTTTTCTACCAAGTGACGGCAACGATACAAATACCAGTCTAGTGTGTCATTGTTGCTATTTTTAGAGTTCGACTTAACGGGTATGAC
>NZ_LXWA01000103.1:0-4963 GCF_001652315.1 Psychrobacter sp. SHUES1
TATTGATGGTTATGAAAACTTTTTTACTCAATATCTACTTGAACAAACGGCAAAAATGCAAAGCACGTATTCAGTGCGTTTATATGAGCTACTGGTGCAATGGAAGTCAGCTAAAAAAACACCGTTATTGCAGCTTGATTGTTTTAGACAGCAGTTAGGTGTAGGTGTGGATGAATACAAGTTAATGAGTAACTTTAAAAAGCGAGTATTAGATCTTGCTGTTAAAGAAATCAATGAAACATCAGACCTTACAGTTAGCTACGAGCAAGAAAAACGTGGCAAACGCATTGTTGGTTTTAAGTTTAAAGTCTTGTCTAAAAACAAACCTAAAGACACTAAGAAAAAAGATAGTGCTAGAGATACATATACCGCTGATATGTTCACGATTGAAGGATTGAATGATAAGCAGCTAGGGCGCATAGTTCGCAATCCAGATTTCATGGCGGAATACAACCATTTAGTAAGCCCTACTAGCCTAGCTGGACAGTCGCAGCAGGGATGGGAGTTTGAAATGATTAATCGACTAAAAAAGGACGCATCGCAGTTTAAGAAACGTCCAATTAGGGATTATTTAGATTATTAGGACTAGCGGTCTATTATTAGTAGTTCCGCAAATACAGTCTGTTTCAAGTAGTCTGTTAATAGGTTTAAAGGACAAAACGAATGGTTCTTCTAGGGTATGCCTTAAAATTAAAGGAGATAAATTTATGCAGTCAGTAAGTTATACAGATATTAGACATAGTGTACTTGATAGTTTTTACTCAAACTTAGTTTCTAAGCCAGAAACAGATCTAACTTATGATAAGGCGCTAGACTACGTTACTTACAGTTTTGAAGTTGGATTTTCAGACGTGGAAATGTTTGTTATAGATTTTGTGGTTTATGTGCTTTGTAGTGATTTCAAAGTGTCCGAAGAGCTCTCACTAATTCTTGAAAGAAAATTATTAACTATTATTAAATCTAAAGATTTTGATTGTTTGATATTTCAAATTAAGCAAGGAGAGGATGATAGAACAGATCTTCTTGCGGATATGTGTATTAAGGGTCTAATATCTCAAGAAAAAATGAATAGTTTGCTTGAAAAATAAAGAATTTTGGTTTGTGGCAAGTACTTATTATCATTGACCTGTGGACTGAAGGCTTTATTTAATTTGTTTGCTAAAAACTAACGTAGCTATAGCTATTTGACTCTAGTTCGATGCCTGTATAGCGCATCGATCAACATGATCCAGAGGTAATAAAGTAATGATCAAACAAAAAAGCTTTAAGCCCTATCCAATAAATATACTGCCTGATGGATTCATCTATCCTGCTCGTTATCTACAATTAGCAAACTGCACTAAAACGGTACAGTCCGATGAATACTTTCAATGGTGGTTTGTAGATTCTGAAACAGATGGTGGTAAGTTATCATATAGATTGAGAAACCATAAAATTGAAAGGCTTAACTTGGTGCCTTTTGCTCAAAACGGGGACTGGCTAGCATACTTTGATGGAGATGATCGCTTAGGTGATCCAAAAATATTTGTAATTGACCTTAGTGACTTACCCTTTCATATGATTTTTGAAAACTTTGACGAATGGCTTAATAAAGCAGAGCAGGATTATTGGTGATAGCTAATCTTAAGCTTGATAATCTAATGTTTTGTACACCACGAAGTACACTGCAACCATTTTAGAAATTTGAAACCGTTAATACTATTAGCCCACAGCCAAAGATTCAAGTCCTCACTAGGGAACCATACTTACTCTAACGTTCTATATCCTGATCCTTATTTGGTTTAGGAGTTCTTGCCACTCTTTCGGGCACTGTTTTTATCTTGATAGGTGGTAAAACGACTTCACCACTCATTATGTCAGGTATCTTATCGTCAATGGCGTTGAGCATTTTCTTAAGCTTTTCAGGCTCATTGGCATATACCTCTGACACCATTCTTTTAACAGCCTCAATATTTGCCCTAATCGCCTCCTGTTCGGGGGATTCTGTTAGTAGCTCCGTTTGCTGTGCTAATTCTTCCTGTTTGGCTGCTACAGCTTGATTGTCAGGCTGTGATGATGCTTGGATAGTCTGCTGAGGTTCATATGGCTCTAAGGGCTGCTGTGAGCTTTCTGCTATATCTCTAAGTGCGGTGCTTGTGACTGTCTGATCCGCTGATCGGACTTCGCTGTTATGTCCTTGCCCCAATTCGTTGCTCTCGCTGCTACCAACTGGCGGTAATTCTCGTCCTCGCTCATTTGTATGGCGTTCAGTGCTGACCTGTCTATCCAATCTTGCACTAACTGGCTCGATTCTTTCTCTTTCTTGCTCATGGTCAACACTCCTAATGGGTTCAGGTTCAGCCGTTGGTATTCCTAGATCATCAAAGGCTTGGTATAGCTTAGGCTGTTTTTCAGCAATGTCTCTTTTGACTTCGGGTAGCCTACGTTTGATAAACTGTAGCTTGTTATGAAGCTCGGTTGCTTGTTTAAGCTGCTTCCTTAAAATATCGTTAATTTTCTCATTACTATTGGTTTCAAGAACCTTATTATATTTGGCTACCTCACGATTGATATCGCCACGGTCTGTTTTGACGCCTTTACGCTCTAATGCACTAGCAGCTGCGCCCATTTTAATGGTTGGTTCACGCTCTAAGCCTTGATCTTTCAGACTTCTATGGTCAATCTCTATCCCATACTCACGCAAATGCTCATTAGCAGTTTTCGCCCATTGTTCACGCCAATAGACCACCTCACCGCTTTTTCTCTCGTCTAGCTCACGAGTTTTCTTAGTAAAACCTTCTGGCTCTAATCGCCTTGTACTTAGCATGATGTGTGCGTGTTGGTTCTCTTTACTCTTATACGAGCCTTTATCATCATGCAAATGAGCATCTACAGCACAGCCGTGTCTTGCCACGATCTGCTTGGCGAAGTCTTGTACCAGTGCAATACGCTGCTGCTCATTGAGTTCATTCGGTAATGCCACTTCAAACTCTCTTGCTACCGTACTATTTTTACGCTTTTCAGCTCTCTCTACCTCATTCCAAAGCTGCTGACGGTCATTTGCCCAACTGGGGGCATTGGGTGGCAAAAATATCTCACTATGTATCACATCACGTTTTTTTGAATAGTCATGGTCACGCCTCTCATGGTCGCAACGAATTTTTGCACCGGCACGATAAGCCACAGCGGCAGTGGCAGATTGACCATTGCTACGTGAAAATGTTTTGACGGATAAGTGATAGATCGCCATAACTTACTGATTCATTCCTTGTCATTTTTCAGCAGAAAAATGAGTATTTAGACTTTGGTTATTTCTTTAAGGTAATCTACAAACGCTAAGGTGGCTGCTCTATTGCCCTCCAATCCCATGTGCTGAACCTCAACTTCCCATAAGTAATTAAAAATTAATTCCCGATCAGCATTTTGACAGATCAGCTCATATAGCTCAGGTACATAGGAATCGTACTCTCCTATCGCCTGTGGGATACCTGAAACACCGATAGGATCCCACTTGTAATGTAATGCTTCTGCTATAGACTTATAGAGATTCATATCTATTTTATCTGTCATAACTGCCTTCAATAAAAAGCGTTTTCAGGTTACTTGGGTTGGCTTTTGGGGGTACAGGGGGATTTCCCCTTGTCGCACTGCAAACTATGATAAGCTCACCGATAAGGGGAGTTTATCATAGTTTGCATAAGTGCGCCCTTGTACCTCATTTATGCTACTATTTTTAGGTTTTATACAAGGGAAGGAGCTGGTTAAGTGTCTAAAATACAGAAGGAACTAGAAGATCAGTTAGCTAAGATGTTGGTTGACCGTGATAGTTTATTGGCTGAAATGAGATCGGTTCGGTCTGCTGTTAAGAAAGATAATCCAAAGAAGAATAAATGGCTGACTGAGATGATAGATCATCTCGATAAGCTAGATACATATATCACTCAAAATGAAAATCGAATACAAGCCATTAAGCAACGAAAGCGAGTGGCTAGGAGTAAGCTCAATCATAAGCAGGATAGTAAGCGAAAAATATTAATGGGTGCTATGGTTGAGCGTTTGATGAACGAAGACAAAATAAGTAGAAGCTTTATTGTTGATGAACTAGATAAGTTTTTAACTCGTGATAGTGATAAAGCATTGTTTGCAGATTACTTTAGTGATCATCGTCAGGATTCCGATAGTGCTTTAAGCTAAAAACTTAAGTCGTTTTTGCTTTTGTTCTTTTATTAGTTATCAACAACCAAAAAGGTTTTTAATGCTTTTAATGCTTTTAATAGCTTTTAAGTCCGCTGTATCCCTTATGTATAAAGGTTTTTAATGCTCTTATGAGTACGTTTCCCTGCTCTTATGAGTACGTTTCCCTGCTCTTATGAGTACGTTTCCCTGCTCTTATGAGTACGTTTCCCTGCTAAATAAGTACTTATAAAAACTTGTACTTATAAGTACTTTTATATATATTGTACTTATAAATTATATATAGGGATATATCAAGTGATCTCATCAAAATCAGATTTAGTAGTTAAATCTAATCGTTTGAACATGGCAATACAAAATCTATCTTTATCAGAAGTTAGGATATTACAACTAGCTATCGTTGATGCAAGAGAAACGGGTAATGGATTAAGTCTTGATAAGCCTTTAAATATATCAGCGTTGAGATATGCCAAAGCATTTGGTGTGGCGCGTCAAACTGCTCATGAAGCCATTCTCAGTGCTGAGAAGAACTTATTTGACCGCAGATTTTCATTTCTTGATACCGATGACAAACTTGTTAAATCACGTTGGGTTCAACGAGTGAAATATCTTGACGATGAAGCTTCAATTGAAGTTATTTTGACTTACGATGTGGTCAATGAGATTACACGTATTGATGGTTATGAAAACTTTTTTACTCAATATCTACTTGAACAAACGGCAAAAATGCAAAGCACGTATTCAGTGCGTTTATATGAGCTACTGGTGCAATGGAAGTCAGCTAAAAAAA
>NZ_LXWA01000104.1:0-4865 GCF_001652315.1 Psychrobacter sp. SHUES1
AGACGGGCTCTTAGCTTCTTAGCTGTTTTCAGGTCACGTTTGCCCCAAACATAAGCAACAATCTCATTGGTAGCGCGGTCATAAGCATAAATAAGCCAAACTTTACGCTTTTTGCGATATACGTAAGTCCAGAACTCATCAACCTCTAAGCGTTCATAATAGCGCTTTTTAGGTGTAATCTTATAGACCGATGAGCCTATGGTGCTAAGGACTTTACCAATACTAATAGAGGCTATAACGGCTATGTCTCTGACGCCGCAACCTCTAACCGTCATTAGCCGTATGATGTCTTCTATTTTAGAGTGACAGCCATGATAAGTTAAGGCATGGTCGCCAATGAATTGACGTTTGCAGTCCTTGCACTGGTAGTTCTGCTTGCCATAGCTTTTTTTGCCGTGTATCGAAAAACTGGAGCTGTGACAGTCGGGGCAATTGATCTGTATTTGTGTCTTCATAACCTCAAATATATCATCTTGCTTCGGCTGTCACCCTCCTTTCATCTCCTCAGCATACTTTCTGACACACCACCAATATTTCAATTCGATAAATCATTGCTGCGCTATAAAAAAACACGCTGCCAACAGCGGTCGACAACGTGTATATTATACCTAAATTATTTTTCTATAAAAATAATTCTCATTCACTGATAACGACTCATCAGGCACATAAATACAGGCTATTAAGGCTTCCTAAATTAAAACCAAAAGCACCATTTTAAATAGATGTCCTTTTAAATAAGCGCTCTTTTAAATAAGCGCTCTTTTAAATAAGCACTATTTAAAACTGTGAACCTGCATCAGCGTCTAAATTATCAATGCCAACGGCTTTTGCTGCATTTTCGATACCATCGGTTAGCTGTTGTAAGCTTGTGATACTACTTTCAATCCAGCCGCGGCGTTTGTTTTGCTCTTCAGCAGAAATACCGTGCTTGCTGGCTTGACCTACGGTTGCAATCATCTGATCGACCTTGATGCCTTCTTTCTCGGCTTTTTCAACGATGACTTTAAACGCCGCTTCTACGTTAGCAAAATCAGTCGCAAGTTTATCAGCCGCTTCTTTATTGCCGGTATCGACAAGATAATTCTTTAGTCCATAACCGCCCACTGTCTTGCCAGCGACGGTTTTATAGCCGCCATTAAAGATATTTTGAATACCGCGGGCATTATTGGCATAGCTCAAATGGGTCAAATCACTAAAGCATTCATGCTCATCTTCGGTAGAGCCAGTGACGAACGCCACCTGTATACGCTCAGAAGCTAGCTCACCAAGTGCTAAGCTGCCCATTTGATACATGATTTGACGCAGACCGTTTTTGTCTTTACGGGCCATCATATCGCTACGTAAGGTGTTTTCGCTATCAGGTTGCCACTGGGCTTCCATCGCGGTCAAATCATTGATCAATAACTGGGTAACCGCTTTTAGATACTGTCCACGGCGCTCGCAAATACTCGCATCTGTGTTTGTCGTATCGCCGCTGGTACATTCGCCCTCGGTCGTTATATAGTCGCTCACCGGACGATTACCTGCACCTTCACCAACGCCATTGGTATCCTGTCCCCACAGCAGAAACTCAATCGCATGATAACCGGTAGTGACATTAGCCTCACTACCACCAATCTCGTTCATCTCAGCCAGCAAGTCAGGCGTAATGGTGCTGGTATCTTGCTTGATGCTACCAACCGTGATGCTCTTGCTATTGATAATATTGTCCTGACTGTTATATTCACCCTCATAACTGTCACTAACATAGTCAATCAAGGCTTCATCTAGCGGCCAAGCATTTACCTGTCCTTCCCAGCCATCAACGCTACCAAGTGCGCGTTTATCATCAGCGGTCACAAAGCCTTCGTCGAAGCGAAACACTTCAGCCTGTGAATATGGCTGACGCGCGGCTTTATAGGCAGCCTTTGCAGCGTCAAGATTGGCTTGGGTCGGCGTGTCTACATAAGTATTCACTGCTGTTTGTAAAAGTTTGGCCGTTTCTAAAGAATCTTTATAGGCGGCGTGCGCCATATCAGCATAGCTAATCAACAATCGATCGATATGCGCCTGATCAGCAGCCGAAGACGTTTTGTTATCGCTGTTTTGGGTTGCTTGGACGTCGGTTTGTGCCTCTGACGCTGTGGTCTCATCAGACTGTTTGGTACATCCTGATACTAGCAGTATCCCTGCCAATGCAGCAGCTAAAGTAGTCGGTAAAATTTTACGGCTTGTCGCTGGGCTGATATTCATACACGTCCTCGATGAGATACATTAGATAAAATGACAAAAGATAAAGTGATAAAAGGAAAGCTTAAAGACTTATAATTTCAATAAGATAAAATCCATTTAAACCCTAGTTAAATTTAAACGCCCGTTAAAGGCTGACAAAATTCAATCCCTGCAAATTATAATGTTATTGATAACTATTATCAAATATAATTTTTTGAATATTAGACGAATTTCAAGCAAAAAAAGACCAACTTTGCGTTGGTCTTTTTTAATTTACATTATATTTTAAATATCAGTAGCGATTAACGAACGCTGCTTGGTGCATTTACCGTTAGCTCAACGCGGCGGTTCTGCTGACGACCATAATCGCTATTGTTATCAGCGATTGGACGAGTCTGGCCATAAGCAACTACGTTGATACGGTTAGAAGCTACGCCGCGGCTAACCAGATAATTTCTCACAGAGTTGGCACGATCGCGTGACAAGTTCATGTTATAAGATGGGTTACCTACACTGTCGGTATGACCAGCAATCGTAACTGTATTTTGGTTATATTCATTCATCGTTGCCGCAAGCTTATCAAGCGTTGGTCTAAACGATGGGTTCAACGAAGCACTGTCAAAGGCAAAAGTGATATTACCTGGCATAACCAAGTCAATGTTACCGTTTGCATTTGGGGTAACCGTAACGCCAGTACCCGCCATTTGCTGCTCTAGCTGCTTCGCTTGACGCTCCATGTAGTAGCCTACGCCTGCACCCAATGCTGCACCGATAGCCGCATCACGACCAGTTTTACTACCGCCTGTTGCTTTTGAGATAGTGGCACCACCAGCTGCACCCGCTAGCGTACCGATAGCAGTTTTATTTAAACGTTGCTGTCCAGTGTTTGGATCAGTCGTACAGCCACTCAATGCTAAGCCTGATGCCAATGCTGCAACCATTAATGTATTACGCATAATATGTCCTCTTAAGTTGAAAAAATGGGCTATCAATATAGGTATCGATAAATAAACGGTGTTTTTATAGATATTGCTTGTCACGAATATGCGTCAACAAACCTGTTTATTTGTTTATTCACACTTACTATTATTATGGCAATTACCGTCTATTTGTGTGTAATATTTTGTCACATCTATGTATGGAAAGTGCATAAGTATCTATAGTCTAGTGTTTATAAAAGCGCGTTGTTTGTTACCGCAAGTCACGTTTACAGTCGTACACTCTAATTATTTTCTGCTAACATTATCTTATAAAAACTTTGGTAGAAACATTTTACGAATTAAAAAGCCGAATAATAACTGGACTAAAATTAGGTCTTACCTAATATTAGTACTAAAATTTATTAGATAAAATGCGATTATAATTTGCTAAAACTTGTTAGAAAAATTAGCTGTATTTTTGAGATGATATAAAACACCGGTTTAACCATAATAGTGAAACGATTAACGAGCAAATAGTAAGGAATAAGACATGCGCTTGAACGCTGCGATGCAAAAAATACACGAACGCGCGCCAAAACTTGGCAAAGCAATGTCGCTTACCACAGCGGCCGGAGTCATCGCTGCCAATAGTTTTGGCGGCAGTATTCCATTATGGCTTATGGGCGTTGGCAAAATTATCACGGGCGCTCCTATCGCTGATAGGACGGTAATAAAGATTGCCGAGCACTGGATTGGTAGCAATAATGCTTTGATTGATACCATATTACCGCGTAAGGATTGGCGTATTCAATTGCCGGATGATGTACATATGGACGGCAAATATCTGCTGGTCAGCAATCATCAGTCTTGGGTCGATACCAGCATCGTGCAATACATTAGTGAAAAACGCTTACCACTGACCCGGTTTTTCACCAAGTTTGAGCTCATCTATATTCCTATCGTTGGGCAGGCATTTTACTTTTTAGATTTTCCAATGATGCGGCGCCATTCTAAAGAAGCAGTTGCTAAAAACCCAGCGCTTAAAGGCAAAGATATCGAAGAAGCCAAGCGCGCTTGTGCATTATTAAAGGACAAGCCGTTTACCTTGTTGAATTATTTGGAAGGCACGCGCTTTACCCAAGAAAAACATGATAAACAAAACTCACCCTATACCCATCTATTAAAACCGCGCGCTGGCGGTTTGTCGCTGGCGATTAACGCCTTGGGCGCTGATATCGATGGTATCTTAGATATGACCATCGTCTACCCTGACGGCGTGCCAACCTATGGCGATTTGTGGAAAGGCAATATCAAACGCTTAGGCGTCGATGTCCGCCATATTGCCATACCCGATGCGCTGTTTGCCGGTATTCAAGGCGGCGGCTACGAAAACGATGAGACCGTTAAAGCGCAAATGTTTGAGTGGGTCGAGCAAATTTGGCGTCAAAAAGATATGCGTATCACACAGATGCTGGCGGATTTTGAGACTCATCCGCAAGCGGCGCATCAAAGTGAATAAAAAAGGACATTAAAAAAATTGATTAAAAAAAGCCATTAAAATTTTTGATGGTGTATCAAAAAGTATGCTGGGGTAATAAAGGAAGGGTGACAGCCGAAGCAAGATGATATATTTGAGGTTATGAAGACACAAATACAGATCAATTGCCCCGACTGTCACAGTCCCAGTTTTTCGATACACGGCAAAAAAAGCTATGGCAAGCAGAACTACCAGTG
>NZ_LXWA01000105.1:0-4719 GCF_001652315.1 Psychrobacter sp. SHUES1
ATACCGCAAGCACTTGATTCCAAACAAAACGTGCAGAACCAACAAGGTTATTTAAGATAACCTCTTGTTCTGCATTAGGCTCAAGCCTAAATTTGTACGCTTTATTAATTTTCATAATGGATGCTTTATTGGTCAGTGTGTTTGTTATTTATACCATGTTATACTATATAACATAAACAATAAAGGGTATTTGTTATAATGAGTGAGATATATAAAAACCGTCATTCTGTTTATAATCTGCATGTGCATTTGGTATTCGTCACCAAGTACCGCAAAAAGGTTTTAGCCGATAATCATCGTCAATACTTTAAAGAAGTTGTTGCTGAGATATGCAAGGATTTTGGTGCAGAACTCAAGGAATGTAACGGTGAAGGCGATCATGTTCACATGCTGATTCAATACCCGCCAACGGTACAACTAAGTAAGATGGTTAATAATCTAAAGTCGGTCACAAGCCGGCGCATGAGAGCTAACTTTATCGACCTAAGAGCAGCTTACGATAAACCTGTTTTGTGGTCACGCTCTTACTTTGCCGGCTCATGTGGCGGAGCGCCGTTGGAGATTATTAAGCAATACATTCAAAATCAGCAGAGTTAGGCTATACGAAATTCACCTCCACCCTAGCCTCGGGTGGAGTCCTCTTTCGTTAGATTGATAGAAAAGTAAATCCGCTAAAACCTAGCATCTGGTCAACGTAAATAAACACCTTTACTATTAACGACAATAAAATCTGGTTATTATGACGTGATAGATGCTAGGCAAAAACCTTTGATAATTAGCTTTTAACAAGTGGTCTTATACATTTAAAATAAGCGTTTAAATTAAGCTCATACTGGGTTTATTAAATATTGAATTTATATAGATAAATCAGCTTGCTGTATCGTCCGCTCCTAGCAGACGTTGCAGCAAGTTTTTTTATGGATATTAAAAAAGTCGCTATAAATCCAATTTCTAATCGTGAGTAATTTTATTTTATTTATCATTTCCCCATCGAGCGGCATTTTGCTAAGATAAGGCGTTAATTTTATGTCTATCGCTCAGTCGTCAAGGCTTTCAGCAAAAATCTGTTCTGACGCTTAAATTTAAAGCGCTTATGTTAGATTAACTTGAGATTTAGCCTGTGATAGCAGCGATAGATACATTTGGTTTTATGATGCGGTGTAACAATCTATGACAGTAAAGCATGTGAAAAAACAGCTGGTACAGCTGGTAGTGGGCGTTAGTGTTTCTATGAGTGCAATGATGGCGGGCGCAGCCATTCAGCCTCCTGAAATGGACAATACCGCCTATGTATTAATGGACTATAACACGGGTGAGATACTGGCGCAGAAAAACGCCAATCAACCACTGCCACCAGCGTCTTTGACAAAGATGATGACCAGCTACATGATTGAACAGCGCTTAGCATCAGGTGATCTTAAAGAAGACGAGCAAGTACTGATGAGCGCCAATGCTTGGTGCCGCGGTAGTAGCAGTGAGTCGTGCATGTATGTACCAGTCAATAAAAGCGCCAGCGTGATCGATATGCTACGCGGTATCATCATTCAATCAGGTAACGATGCTTCAAAAGCGATGGCCGAACACATCGCTGGTAGCGAAGCTTCGTTTGCGATTTTGATGAATGAAGAAGCCGAAAAAATCGGCATGAAAAATACCCATTTTGTCAATGCCACAGGTATGCCCGATGAAGGCCACGAAGCATCAGCTTTAGACCTAGCAAAACTTTCGCGTGCTATTATCAAAAACAGTGGCGACTATTATGGTCTTTATTCGGAAAAAGAGTTTACCTATAACGGTATCACGCAGGGTAACCGTAACGCCCTACTTGCGACCGACCCAACGGTTGATGGCCTAAAAACAGGTCATACTGACGCCGCAGGCTATTGCTTAGCAGCGTCAAGTAAGCGTGACGATATGCGCCTTATCTCTGTCATTATGGGCACAAAAAGTCAACAAGCGCGCGCCGATCAGTCACGTGAGTTGCTAAACTGGGGCTTTGGCCACTTTACCACCGTCACTAAAGCGCCGGCTGGCCAATTCGTCAGTAAAGTACCGGTTTGGTTTGGCGAAGCAAAAGAAGTAGAGCTAGCGACTGGTGACAGTTTGCAGATTTTGACCAGCAAAACCCAAAAGAATAAAATCACCACCGTGGTCGATATTCCTGAAAGCTTAGAAGCCCCTATCAAAAAAGGTCAAGAAATTGGCAAAATGATGGCGGTAATTGATGGTAAAGCAGTTGCCTCAGTTCCTGTCGTTGCTACGAGCAATATTGAACAATCAGGCTTTATGAGCCGTATTTGGCAACGTTTTACACGCTGGGCTCAAAACTTGTTTTAAAGAATTGTTTTAAGTACTTGTCTTGAATCTTTAGCTTAACAATTTGTTTTAAAAGCCATTTGATATTAGATAACAGTGATTAGCGAGTTTAATATAAAAAAGACGCATTTGATGGGCGTCTTTTTTATCGGTCTTTTTTTATCTTTAGCCTCATGAACACCGTCATATTTAAGACCAAACCAGCCAGCTTTTTAGCAAATTACTCAGCGCTTTGTCTTCATAGCTCGCTACCTGACAGTAATCTACCCCAGCAGCTTTTAATCCGTGCTCAAAACTATCCAAATGTAGCGCTTGCTGCTGCGAATACCAATACACCAACAAAGCACGATGACTAGTCTCAGAAGCACGAATACGTCTTGCTAAGGCTTCAGCGCTACTTGGTAATACGTCTTCAGCAAACATTACCATATCGAAATTTTTATCAGCTATTTCATCAATAACCAGCTGTTCATGTTGATAGCAGGTGACACGTGCCCCTAGTCGCTGTAACTCCTCTAGCAAAGTGCTGCTATCTTGATAGTAGTAATACATCACGTCGAGTCCAGACAGCAGGTATTGCTGCCGCGATTGACGCTGATTGGATAGATGCAAGGTAACTATAAATTCTGTTCCGACCCCTAGCGTGCTATTTACCTCGACACTAGCGCCCATCAGCTGCGCCATTTGCTTAACGACTGGCAAGCCAATACCCGTGCCTTCATACTGACGGGTTTGCGATGAATCTACTTGAAAGAACGGATTGAAAATATCTTCTATAAAGCTGCTATCGATACCGATACCGCTATCTTTTATCCTTATCTGCCAGCGGTTGCTGTGGTTGAAATGGGTCAGCTGCGAAGTAACGCTTACTTGCCCTGCTGGGGTAAACTTAATAGCGTTACTCAGTAGGATCGACAGTATCTGCTGGATCTTTTCGGCGTCGCCTTCGAGGCTATAATCAATATGATGAATATGACTGCTTAAATCCAAACCTTTCTGCTTGGCAATAGGTTCATATTCGGCCAATAGGTCTGAAATTAATTGTAGCGGATTAAACTCACTGATTTGTAGGCTGATTTGCCCTTTTTGGATTTGATTCAGTTGTATAATTTGATTGAGCGCCAATACCAATTTATCACTGCCATTGTGAATAATCTCAACTGCGTCTTTTTGCTCAGCGTTTAGCTGTTCACCTTCTAATAACTGTAAACCGCCAACGATGGCATTTAGTGACGTTTTTAGCTCATGGGTTATCATGCTCTGAAAGTTATGCAGCTGCACATCAAGTGATAAATCTTTTTGATGCAACTGCTGCTCAAACACGGCCAGCGCTGCATAATCTTGTTTCGACGCTTGCAGGCGATTGAACAAAGTGGTAAAAGCCTGTTTAATTTGCACCAATTCTTCAAATTTAAACCGCTGCGGAATCACAGGTAGCTGCTCAAGCTCAGGGTTTTTTAACACAATATCGCAGACTTCGGTCAGCGCGGCGATATCTTTTGATGGCCAGTTTAATTTGCGCAGGATAAATAGCGCCCACCCGATCGCCAACGTTGTCGTCATTAACCACAGCCATAAATTGCTTTGTACCCAATCTGTCCGCAGCGCCGCTACATTCAAATTAATATTGATATAACCAACCAAAGCGGTATCAGACGTCATTTCGCTTACTGAGTCGCCGACTGGGTCGCTCACTGAATTTGAGTCAGCATTCATAGCAGGTAAAGTCGTAAAAACCTGCTGCTTGCCATTAAGCGTATCACTACCGATAGCGAGCGTGCTATTGCCATCTACATAGTCGCCGACGACCGGATAATTAAAGCTGACTGCATTGGCAAATAAAGCATTTTTCCAATCGTCTTTTGATAGGTTGCTATCGGCAATAGGCTGAGAAGTGGTATAAAACAAAATACTTTCGATATTTTGCTCATTTTCTAACAAAAAGCGCACTTGTTCAGCGACTACCTCGTCGCCATCTACGCTCGCTGCGCTAAGCGTCAGAAGGTTAGCCAACTGCTGGGTATGCCGACGTTCTTCCTTATAATGCTGCACCAAACCATAAATAAAAGACAATAAAAAACCTGCCAATACAGCCAAAATCATGGTTTGCATGATAGATTGCCAAATGAGCATGGGTAAGGTTTTTGGGGAGCGGTTGTTCATATGACTCAACTGAGTGAAGACAACTTGTGATTATAGTATAGGTATTTTATAGAGAGGATAACGGTAATGCGACATTTTAATGTAACTTAATACAGTCATGAACTACCCACTACCTTTGAAGTAGAGGTTTCTTAGGTAACGCTCTTACTTGACACGGTGTTCTGTATCAGCGGTTAAGCGAATTGACTAAGCTAACCCTGTCGCACCGACAGTTTTTGATTGTTTAGCCAGTAACAGCCC